>JBGZFC010000064.1:0-3441 GCA_041846575.1 Bacteroidota bacterium | reverse complement strand
TCAACCAATATAAAAATTACGAATTTGTTTGGATAACCGATGGGCAAGGTTGGTTATCGGCAAAAAACAAATTAGAAGAAGCCTTCAATATAATCCCAAGTATGTATAATTTGACAACATTTGTAGATTTTATCCGAAAACTCAAATACAAACAAATTATTGATATTTAAATGATAACACCTTATTTCAAATCTGACGACAAAAACTTCTATCTTCTTCACGGAGATACGATGGAGCTTTTGCCTCAATTTGAACATAAGTTTGATATGGTGTTTGCCGATCCGCCTTATTTCTTGTCTAATAACGGATTATCTGTACAAAATGGGCAAATAGTAAGCGTAAACAAAGGCAAGTGGGACAAGTCGGAAGGATTTGAATTTATCAACGATTTTAACCGCAAATGGTTGTCGTTGGTACGAGAGAAAATGAAGGAAAACGCCACCATTTGGATAAGCGGAACAATGCATAATATTTTTTCTGTCGGACAAATCCTCACGGAATTAGGTTTTAATATTTTGAACGTAATCACTTGGGAAAAAACCAATCCGCCGCCCAATTTTTCGTGTCGATACTTCACCCATTCCGCTGAACATATTATTTGGGCAAGAAAATCCGAAAAAGTTCCACACTATTTCAATTACGAATTGATGAAACAACTCAACGGCGACAAACAAATGAAAGACGTTTGGACACTGCCCGCTATTGCCCCGTGGGAAAAATCGTGCGGAAAGCACCCCACGCAAAAGCCGTTATCGGTATTAACACGCCTTATTTTGGCTTCAACACAGTCAAACGCCTGGATTTTAGACCCATTTACAGGTAGTAGCACAACGGGAATTGCAGGAAACTTGCTAAATCGTCGATTTCTCGGTATCGACAAAGAAGAAGAATTTTTAGAGATAAGCAAAAACCGAAAATTGGAAATTGAAAACAGACGAACAGCCGAAATTTACCGACAAAAATTAGGCGGGTTTAATACTAAAAAAGAACTCGAATTGTTTTTGCTAAGTGAACCGCTAGCAAAATACGAAACAGAATTGAAACTTGACAGATAAAAATGGGCGATCGGCTAACATAGGCTATAAGAAATGGCGGGTTTAGTGCAAAATTCAACCTTTGTAGCCCGCACAAACATTAGTAAAATGCTGAAAGTTACACGTCCTCACTCCGCCACTTCTCATAGCCTCATTCCGTTACACCCAATATTACAACAACCAAAGCAACATTATAAATACGGATTAATATAAAAAAACTTTTAAAATACCGCTAACCAAAGGAACAAAGCTCCAAAATATAAATCAAACCATATTATGTACACTTGATTTTGCGACTGAGAATCCCAAATAATTCTTATCTTTGCACTCTCAATCAGCAAATTCATAAAAATGAACATAGAAAATATACTTCAATCAGCCGTTATTGAGGCTATAAAAGAGTTGTACAATGCCGATATAAACGCATCGCAAATTACATTACAAAAGACAAAGAGAGAGTTTAAAGGACATTTTACCCTTGTAACTTTTCCTTTGCTAAAAATATCGAAAAAGAATCCCGAACAAACGGCACAAGAAATAGGCGAATATCTGTCCGAAAAATCGCCCATTGTATCGGATTTTAACATAATAAAGGGATTTCTCAATCTCTCTATCGCTCCCGAAATATGGATAAAACTGCTTCAATACATCGACAAGAATCCCGAATTCGGGTTCACACCTGTTACCGACAATGCTCCGCTGTTTATGGTGGAATATTCGTCGCCCAACACAAACAAACCGCTCCATTTGGGACATATTCGCAACAATCTTTTGGGGCATTCGCTTTGCGAAATATTGAAAGCCAACGGTAAACGAGTGGTAAAAACAAATATCGTAAACGACAGAGGTATCCACATCTGCAAATCGATGTTGGCATGGCAAAAGTGGGGCAACGGCGAAACGCCCGAATCATCAGGCAAAAAAGGCGACCATCTTATCGGCGACTACTATGTGCTTTTCGATAAAAAATATAAAGCTGAATTAGCTGATTTACAAGCAAAAGGATTATCGAAAGAGCAAGCAGAAGAACAATCCGCCTTGATGTCGGAAGCTCGCGAGATGCTTCGCAAATGGGAAGCGGGCGATACAGAAACGGTTGAATTGTGGAAAATGATGAACAGTTGGGTATATGCCGGTTTCGACGAAACATATAAAAAACTCGGTATATCTTTCGATAAAATTTACTACGAATCGCAAACCTATTTAGCCGGAAAAGACGAAGTTTTACGCGGATTGAAAGCCGGAATTTTCTATCGAAAGGAAGACGAATCGGTGTGGGCAAATTTAACGGCAGAAGGGTTGGACGAAAAAATTCTGCTTCGTTCCGACGGAACATCGGTATATATGACGCAAGATATTGGTACCGCCAAACTTCGTTTCGATGACTTCCCGATAAACACAATGATTTACGTTGTAGGAAACGAGCAAAACTACCATTTTCAGGTGCTTTCTATCTTGTTGGATAAACTTGGCTTCGAGTTTGGGAAAGGATTGGTACATTTCTCTTACGGAATGGTGGAGTTGCCCGAAGGCAAGATGAAATCACGCGAAGGCACAGTTGTTGATGCCGACGATTTGATGAAAGAGATGATAGATACGGCTCGTGAAACATCGCAGGAGTTAGGAAAATTGGACAACGTTTCTCCCGAAGAGAGCGAAAATATAGCTCAAATGGTGGGATTGGGTGCTCTCAAATACTTTATTTTGAAAGTCGATCCGAAGAAAAATATGACTTTCAATCCGAAAGAATCTATCGATTTCAACGGAAATACAGGTCCGTTTATTCAATATACTCACGCGCGTATTCAATCTATTTTACGCAAAGCGAAAGAACAAGGAATTGCTGTTCCCGAAACACTTTCGGCAGACATCGTTATCTCCGAAAAAGAGGAGAGTTTGATACAACTGCTTGCCGAATTTGAAAACGTTGTAAAACAAGCCGGAAACGAATATAATGTTTCACTTATCGGAAACTACGTTTATGATTTGGCAAAAGAGTTCAATCAGTTTTACCACGAATACCCGATGTTACGCGAAGAGAGCGAATCGCTGCGCGCGTTCAGACTTACTCTATCAAAAAATATTGCTTTAACCATTAAGAAAGGAATGAAACTTTTCGGAATAGAAGTGCCGGAAAGAATGTAAACGGAATCAATATTATAATCATAGTTATTAAGATTTTAACATCAGCTTTTCTATTCCCACATAAAAACAAAACGTGTTTTATAACATATAAAAAACCGATATTAATCTTTATATAAAAAATTATTGCTGTCCGATAAACATTTTCATTTTACTTTGAAATGATTTCGAGTAAACGATTTCAAAAATTATTTGGGAAAGAAGGCTTGAATTGAAAATAGACGTAGTCAAAATCCCAACATTCGTTCGTTTTTGTCATTGCCTA
>JBGZFC010000063.1:0-3794 GCA_041846575.1 Bacteroidota bacterium | reverse complement strand
CCCCTCGGACGACGAGATAAATATCGAACGACTGCGCTATGCTGCACAAGTTGCCAATATTGCCGATTATATAGAGGCATTGCCGCTCGGTTACAACACCCAAATCGGACAAGACGGACAGGGCGTAAGTCAGGGACAACGACAACGCATCTTGATAGCCCGTGTCGTGTATAAAAATCCGCCGTTTATCTTTTTGGATGAGGCTACCAACGCCCTTGATGCCAATAACGAGAGGGCGATTGTTGAAAATTTGGCTGAATTTTACAAGGATAAAACCGTTGTTGTGGTAGCCCATCGGTTGAGCACGGTAAAAAATGCCGACCAGATTGTTGTTCTCGACAATGGCAAAATTGCCGAAACAGGTACGCACGAAGAACTTACACTAAAAAAAGGGAAGTATTACGAGTTGGTAAAAAATCAATTGGAATTGGGGAATTAAAATTCAACTCTTTAATAAGCTGTTAAATAACAAACAATTAAAAATAAACAATTATGTCCGATTACATCAATGAACACGAAAAAAATTTGATATTGGCTCAAATTGAGAATTTACAATCAATTCTCGAAAATGAAACTGACCCAAATCGCAGAAGTGAAATCATTAATAAAATCAATGGATTAAAACAACGACTGACTTACGGAAAAAATCCCGACAGAAGTTTTTGATAAAACATCGTTATTCAGATATGGAAACAAATAACAGGCAAATAGAATTGCGTAGCGAAAAGGTTCGTAATATAATCGGACAAGTACCTCCTGTATTGTTACGATACGGAATAATGATAATGGGATGTGCCATATTAGTTTTGATCGGTGTGTCAGCTTTTATCCCGTATCAGCCCGGCATAGATGTGGAAATAACGGTAATACAATCCGATAACGGAACGCTGCAATATTCAACTCGCATTCCGCGAAGTGCAATGAAAAACAGGGCTAAGTTTACGGAAGTAACTCTTAGCTCATCGTCAGAGATGCCGTTGCCCTCCCGATTCCGAATTGAAGAAATCTCGGAAAACGTGCAACTTTCCGTACAAGAAGCTTGGCAATCAGCTACACTTATCCCGATAGATAATATATCTGAAAACATTTTATTGGATAAACCTGTAACTGTACAAGGCAAAATTTTACTTGAAAAACAGAGTGTGATGAGGTGGGTTGTGGGGAAAATGGCAAGAAAATAGTCGTTTTTTTATCTTTGTTTTTTATGCGGCAGTATCAAGAGTAAACACATCACTATGTTGTTATACTGAATGGAGTTTTTAGCGGAATGAAGTATCTGTTTTTTTTAGATGCAAGACACAAGAGCCAAGACTTAAGACATTTTTATAATATTTTCTACTAAAGCTGACAACCGGAAGAACAGATTTCTCACTTCGTTCGAAATGACAAGCTGCTACCAAATACGCAACTTCCAATTTCGATCTTCTGACATCTGACTTCGGACAAAGATAAGACTCTTTTCTTCGTTTAGAATTTGCAGAATCGCCCTTAGGCAATGACAAAAACGGACGAATGTCGGACTTTTGAGACAGCCCCATCCTTGCCTATGTATTTCGCAACAAAGAAAACCATTGCAAAACGATGCAATAAATTCGTGGCACAAATCGTGGAATGTGCTTTAATAAAAGCTGTAAATAATTATATGTCAGAGGTGTTTTTAGGAATGAGAATCCCTGCCAAATCACAACTGTAAATTAAAGCAATTGTCAGCTTTTTTATATAAAATCAAATATCATGGGTACAATAAAAAAAATAACTCGATTAGTTTTTTATTATTTGCAAAATATACTTACTTTTGTAGTTCTACTAAAAAAACAATATAATATATAGTGTATAATAATTCTAAACTAATAACATATTAACAAACAAATAAATATCTATCCTTATGAAAAAATTAGATAAAAGCGTATTGGAGAAATATGGTATTTCGGATGTTTCCAAAATCATATACAACCCTTCATACGAAGAGCTATTTGAAGAGGAAACAAAGTCCGAATTGGAAGGTTTTGAGGTTGGTAAAGTTACCGAATTAGGAGCCGTAAATGTTATGACGGGAATTTATACCGGTCGTTCCCCAAAAGACAAGTTTTTCATCATGGATGATGTCTCGAGAGATACAATCTGGTGGACATCGGATGAATACGGCAACGACAACAAACCTCTTCCTCAAAGTACTTGGGTAGAATTGAAAAAAATTGTAGCCAAACAATTTACAGGCAAAAGATTATTTGTTGTTGACACATTTTGCGGTGCAAACGAAAATAGCCGCCTTAAAATACGTTTTGTTATGGAAGTTGCATGGCAAGCACATTTTGTGAAAAACATGTTTATCCGCCCGACAGAAGAGGAATTGGAAAATTTCGGAGAACCCGATTTCGTAGTTTTAGCTGCTTCTAAAACAGATGCAGGCGATAATTGGAAAGAGTTGGGACTAAATTCCAAAACATTTACCGTTTTTAATCTTACAGAAAAAATGCAACTAATAGGAGGCACTTGGTATGGCGGAGAGATGAAAAAAGGGATGTTCTCTTACATGAATTACCTGCTTCCGCTTAAAGGCATAGCATCAATGCACTGCTCGGCAAATACCGACCTGAACGGCGAAAACACCGCTATTTTCTTTGGTCTTTCAGGAACCGGCAAAACTACTCTGTCCACCGACCCAAAACGCCTGCTTATTGGTGATGACGAGCATGGTTGGGACGATGAAGGAGTTTTCAATTTCGAAGGTGGATGCTATGCTAAAGTTATTAACTTGAGTAAAGAAAACGAACCTGATATTTACAATGCAATAAAGCGTGATGCTCTTTTGGAAAACGTTACTGTTGACGAGAAAGGCAAAATCGATTTCAGCGACAAATCGGTTACAGAAAACACTCGCGTCTCTTACCCGATTTATCATATAGAAAACATTGTGAAACCAATATCTAAAGGTCCGGCAGCCAAGCAAGTAATATTCCTTTCTGCCGATGCTTTCGGGGTTTTACCTCCCGTTTCCATACTAACTCCGGAACAGACAAAATATTACTTTTTGTCAGGATTTACAGCCAAATTAGCCGGTACGGAGCGTGGCATTACAGAACCTACCCCAACATTTTCGGCTTGTTTCGGTGCTGCATTTCTTTCATTGCATCCGACTAAATATGCCGAAGAATTGGTAAAGAAAATGGAAAAATCAGGAGCCAAAGCCTATCTGGTAAATACAGGATGGAACGGTAGCGGCAAACGCATCTCCATAAAAGATACACGCGGAATTATAGATGCTATTCTGGATGGCTCTATAGATAAAGCCGAAAACAAAAACATTCCATACTTTGGATTGAAAGTTCCAACAGCACTACCGGGTGTAGATACTAATATTCTCGACCCGCGCGACACTTATGCCGATGCTAAGGATTGGGATGAAAAAGCCATAGACCTAGCCGAAAGATTTATCAAAAACTTTGATAAATTTACTGCAAATGAGGCAGGAAAAGCATTAATTACTGCAGGACCAATTTTGAAATAAAGCATAATTGAGAGAAATCAAAGAGGCTGTATAGCTTTAAACTAAGCAATACTTTTTTCCACTTATTTGAGAGGTTAACTTTTAAATAAGTGGAATTTTTTTTGTAAATCAAAACATGCTGCTAATTTTTCAATGAAATGTTGCATTTAGCCCAGATTACGCAGTAGAAAAGATGCCTCTTGTTTAAATTGTTGATATATTGTAAATTAATGAAGTTTGTCAAAAAAACTTTGCAAAATCTATCTCATTGAATTATAGCTTATTGTCTGTTGCTTAAAAGCCTACT
>JBGZFC010000062.1:0-11245 GCA_041846575.1 Bacteroidota bacterium | reverse complement strand
TTGCATACGAAGAGTTCTTTGAAGGTTACGCAACGCGCAGAAGGATAATGCAGTAGATAACTAACTAAATCGTAACCTATTACTATCAAGAGCAATTAACCTACGCTCATTTCCAATAAATTACACTCTTTTCGTAACTTCAACCGTGCAAAAATACAATTTTACCTGTTAATAATGAAATCCGATTGTCTAAATATATTGCCACGAAAGTATGTTTATCGTTGTTATCAAATGTTGTTTTTTTGAAAAATAATTAGATATAACTTTTTTTGTTCTATCTTTATAAATTAAAACTGAAAACTCATGAATAAAATAAAAATAATTTTTTTACTTTTCTTTTTGTCAATTTTACCATTAGTTGGGCAAGTTAAAAGTATGCAATCTCTTATAGATGAGGGAATAAGGCTTCATGATGAAAAACAATATAAGCAAGCCATAAGTAAATTTGAAGAAGCGTTAAAGATAAATCCTCAATCTACGAAAGCTATGTACGAAATAGCCCTGTCGTACTTGAGTCTGGAAGATTACAGAAACGCCTCAAAGTTTAGTACACAGGTAATTAATTCCAATGATAAGAGTTTGTTGGTAGGAGCATATACCATAAAAAGTGAATCTCTGGTCGGAATGAACAGAATTGAAGATGCTATCAAGCTATTAAAAGAAGGAATTCAGAAAAATGGGGACAATTATTTGTTAAATTTTAACTTAGCACTCAATTATTACAAAATAAATAATCTCGACGAAACTCTTAAGAATGTGCAACGGGCTATCGAACTTGATAAAACCTCAAGTGGAGGTTTCCTGTTGGATGCTTACGCTACTAAAGATAAAGATTTTTGGGTGAGAAGCATTTTATCTTTTCAGATGTTTCTTCTGCTCGAACCTGATAGCAAAAGATCAAAAAATGCCTTTGAAGAGATGTTGCAAACAATGCTTATAAATTCTGCCGGAGATAAACCTGTAGAGCGTTCATTCGTTCATCAGCAACTAAAAAGAAATGTTTCAGACAGTCTGCTTACCGCACATAAAATACCGTCGTTGACGATTCATGACGGGTTGAACCGAAATTTTGTCTATCATGCTATAACTACAACTCTCGATTCGCTAAAAACAACAAAACAACAAGATGATTTGTTTTTGGTTTTTAAAGAAGTGAATAAGTCAATAATAAATGTACTTGACAGAGAATACAAAAAAGGGAATAGTGGCTATTTTTGGAATTTTTATGTGCCTTTTTTCACAAGCATTGTCAATTCCGAACACTATGATACCTATTGCCGATATATCAGTGTCTCTTATTTTGAAGAATCTATGGAATGGTGGAAAAATAATAAACCAAAAGCAGAAGAATTTATACATTGGTTCGAAAAGGGTAAATAAAACTAGAATAAAAAAAAACTTACTACCTTTATAATAGAACTTCAACTGAGCTATGAGTACATATAACGAAGAACAATTATTAGAGGAGTTGCGAAATCCGGCTAAGCAGAGAAGTGCATTTTCAAAACTTGTGCAGGAGTACAGTGAACGACTATATTGGCAAATAAGAAAGATGGTGCTTGCTCATGATGATGCAAACGATGTTCTTCAAGAAGTTTTTATAAAAGCATGGACTAATATCGACAATTTTAGAGGCGACTCTAAATTGACAACCTGGTTATTTCGAATTGCAATAAACGAGAGTATAACTTTTATCAATAAAAAGCGTACTCAAAATAATATTTCTGTCGATGACGATGACGTTTTTTTATTGAATTCACTCGAAAGCGATACATTTTTCGATGGCAATGAGGCTCAAAAGATATTGCAAGAGGCTATGCTTAAACTTCCTGAAAAACAGAGGCTTGTGTTTCAGATGAAATATTTTGACGAAATGAAATACGATGATATGTCAGACATACTCGGCACATCGGCAGGAGCGTTAAAGGCATCATATCATCATGCGGTAAGAAAAATAGAGAGTTTTTTATCGGAAATAGATTAAACCTTTGCATGTTTTGTTTGTCTATATAAAAAAGTACAGAGATAAAAGTGAAGTAATGAAAACAAGATTAGACGACATAGGAAATAGGAATCCATTCGCTGTACCTGAGGGTTATTTTGCTAAATTTAATGCGGAGATAATGATGAAACTGCCTGAAAAAGAGGTAGCTGCACCAAAAAAAGTTTCAATGTGGACTAAGGCGAAACCGTATATGTATTTGGCGGCAATGGTTATTGGAATAGTTTTTATTGTCAATATTTTTGTGCTCAATAATACCAAGACAAATTTTAATGATGAATATTGGTCGAATGTCCAAATCTCAGAAGAAGAATTTTATCAATATTTGGAAGATCAACTCATAGAGGATGGATATTACGACATTATGTACGAGCAAATTCAATTGAATTAAATAGCTCTTATCTGTTAATCCATTTAGTAAAAAAAATATCAATAGGTCGATTATGGGAAAGAACGTTATATTATTAATTTTTACTCTAACCTTGACTCTTTTTTCTGCGTCTGTTTCCGCTCAAAGCAGGAGAGTAGAATCTCAAAGAAGGAGTTCAAGTACTCAGGAGAGAAGAATGGAGTCTCAAAGAAAAGTGGAAACCCAAAGGAGTGGAACCAATAGCAATATTCAAAGAGGAAATATTCGCAATCAGGATAGACGAATGGATATGAGTTCATTTGAGAAAAGAAAAATGGAGCACATCCAAAAAGAAGCAGGTCTGACTAAGGAAGAAGCTGATAAATTCTTTCCACTTCACAACGAATTATCGAAAAAGAAATTCGAGTTGCACAGAAAACATCGAAACAAAGTAGATAATATGAAGAGAGAGGGCAAAACTATGACGGATGAAGAGTATAAACAAATACTCGAAAAAGATGTGGAGATAAAACTGAAAGAGGCAGAGTTGGAAAAAAAGTATTCGGAAAAACTCGAAAAGGCTGTTTCGCCAAAAAAGTTATATAAAGCGCAACAAGCTGAGAAAGATTTTATGCAAAAAGAAGTAAATAAATTCAGAGATAGTAAATAATATATAAAACAATGAATTTATAAATCCGCATCTGTGTAGGTGCGGATTTTTTATTTTGAGACGTAATATCGTGGTGTTTACAAGTAGTAACAATAAACAACCTTGTTGGAGGAATTTGTACCACCGACTTTTCTAAGAAACTAATATTTAAAAGAGAGATGTTTCTCCTTTGCAAATTAGTACATTATAAAAATCCCGATAAATATAACCCAATATCATTAACAGGCAGGTTGAAAAAACCGGCAACGTAAGAGTTAACTGCTTTTCCTGCAAACATGTAAAATCCGGCTGCAAAACCTCTGTCGGACTGTGCAAATTCTCTAAAATCGCCAAAATCATTCAATGAAGAGAACATTGGTACGAAAATATTACTCAATGCTATTGATGCAGTGCGGGCAACACGAGAACTTAGGTTTAGTTCGCAGAAGTGCAGAATACCTTCTCTTTCGAAGATTGTTGGATGCTTTGGTAAACAAGCTTCCATTGTCGTTTCGAAACACCCCCCTTGTGGTATCTGTAGGTCGATAATAATCGAGCCCTTTTTCATTTCACGTACCAGATCGGTCGATATTCTAAAGAAGTGTTTTTTATTTACATATTGCAAAGCTCCTATTACCACATCGGCGGTTTTAAAACTGTTTCGCAATACTTTGGGATGCATTGTTGAAGTGAAAACCGGATAGCCGATTTCTTGTTGAATCTTGTGAAGGTTGTCAATATTTTCATCGAATACTTTTACAAAAGCCCCCATTGTTAAAGCTTTCTTTGCGGCAACTGTTCCTGTAACTCCCGCTCCGATTATAACTACTTCGGTAGGTGTTACTCCCGGTATTCCGCCGAGCAAAATGCCTTTTCCTCCGTGAGCATTGCTCATCAGCTCGGCAGCCAATAATATCGAGGCTGCTCCATCAATTTCAGAAATAGCGGTAACAAACGGAGATACATTATTATCATCAAGAATCAGTTCGTATGCCAAAGCATTGATGCGTTTTTCCGCAATCAGCTCCATGGTAGCGGAAGTCATATTATTGATTTGCAGAAAAGAAAAAACTGTACCTCTTGGCTTCATCAAAAGCACTTCTTCGTATGTTGGCGGTGCAATTTTTAAAACTATGTCTGCGTTAAAGACCTCTTCTTTCGATTCCGCAATTTCTGCACCGGATTCTGCATAATATCGGTCGGAATAGTTTATGCCTAATCCCGCGTTACTCTCTAAAATGATTCGATAACCTGCTTCAACCAATATTGTTACTGCTTCGGGCGTTAGAGCGATACGCTTTTCGTTTTCGGGATTTTCCTTAGGAATTCCGATAACAAGTGATACTTTTCGTTTCTCTATTTTGTATAGAAATTCTTGTACAAAAAAAGATGTTTTTTTAAGCGGTTCGTACATTATTTTGTCAGTTTATTTAATTCTTGGGCAATACCGTTTACCGTATTATTTAACTCGGTAATTGAATCCAGTTTGTTTACATTGAATATTATATCTGCTCTATTGTAAAACGGTTCTCTTTCATTCAGATGATTTGTGATGAATGGAAATATCGAATCAGCCGTTTTGTTCGCGATAAGCGGTCGTTTCCTTTTTGAGATTTGCAGTTGTGCTGCCAAATCGCTTGGTTCGGCTTTTACGTAAACGGTTTTTCCGGTTTCATTCATCAGCTCCATATTGTCGAAAAAGCAGGGAGTTCCGCCTCCGGTTGCAATTATAACATCTTCTATTTCAGAAACTTCCTGTAATGATTTTTTTTCAATTTCACGAAAACCTCCTTCTCCTTTTTCTTCAAATATCTCCGATATAGATTTGTGATATTTAGATTCGATGAATAAATCCAAATCTATAAATGAAAGATTAAGCAGTTTACTCAACCTTTTACCGATAGTAGATTTACCCACGCCCATATATCCTATTAGATAAATTCTTTTCATCTGTTTTATATCAATGGTGCAAAAAGTCGCATAAATGATTCTATAAAACGTTTTGCCCGTGGTCGTTTTAGCCAGTCTTTCAGCAACAACTCTTTGGCATATTTTTCGTCTTCAAGGAAAATTTCAATCGCCTCTTTTGCTACTTTATTGTCATATATGAAACCTTCTACTTCAAAATTTTGTTCAAAACTTCTGGAATCGAAATTTACCGAACCTATCAATGTTAACGAATCGTCAAATACCATTAGTTTAGAGTGCAGAAATCCTTTTTGATAACAGAAAACTCTAACTCCGCTTTGCAGCATCTCTTTCACATACGATTTTGAAGCGTACTGCACAACCCGCATATCGGAATATTCGGAAATCATAACTCTAACGTCCACCCCTCGTATAGCCGCAGCTTGTAGGGCTTGCGACATTGATTCTGGCGGAATAAAGTACGGAGTTTGAATGTATATGCTCTTTTTTGCATCGTATATTGCTTGCAGAATACCGTGAGAAATTTCTTTGTCTTCTCGTAGCGGTCCGCTATTAACGGTTTGCATCACTATGTCGCCCTGCTTCTCAAGTTCCGGAAAATATTTTCGAGAAGTGATAAGTGTTTTGCTTACAAAGTGCCAGTCAATAAGAAAGATAGACTGCAAACCTTGTACGCCTTTCCCCTCTATTCTTATTTGAGTGTCTCGCCAAATTCCCCAACTGCAACCTTCGATATACCTGTTGGCAATATTCATACCTCCCAGATAGCCGATTTTGCCGTCTATTACAACGATTTTTCGGTGATTTCGATAATTGAGTCTTGCGGTAAAAATAGGGAATACCAGTTTCAAAAACGGTTCTGACTCGATGCCGGCTTTTCTTAGGTCTTCAAAAAACGATTTTTTTGTTTTTCGCGAACCGAAACTGTCGTAAATAATCCGCACTTCCACACCTTGAAGCGATTTTTCGATTAGTGCTTCTTTTATTCTGTTACCTAATTTATCATCACTTATTATATAATACTCAATGTGAATGTGTTCTTTTGCATTTTCAATATCTGCAATCAATTGGTCGAAGTGCTCATCGCCTTTGGTGAAAAACTGTATGTTATTACCGCTTAGAAGTGGCGTGTGGTCCATGTTCTGCAACAAGTGGATAAGGTTTGCGTGTTTTTCGGTACAGATCAGCTCTTCTTGTGTGTCAAATTCATTTAACGGTCGTTTTTTTAATTTGCTGTACATTCGTTTCGATATGATTTGCTTTTTTGTAACATCTTGTCCGAAAATTAGATACCAAATCACGCCAATGACGGGTAAAAATATGAGCACCATAACCCATGACAGAGTTTTGATTGGATTGCGATTTTCCGAAATGACTACAATAACGATATTTATTATGGTTATCGCATATATCAATTCAATAATGGTAATCAAAACATGGCTCATACGAGATATAGTTTAAATACGAATTATCTGTATTTGTCGTGTTGCACATCATTCAGAATATTTAAATATGACGTGTATCTGCTTTGGCTGATATAGTGTTGCTCAACTGCTTCTTTTACGGCGCAACTGGGTTCGTCAATGTGCATGCAGTTATTGAAATGGCATTTTTTCGATATTTTGAAAATTTCCGGGAAATAGTGCGAAATCTCGTTTCTATCCATATCGATAAGTCCGAAACCTTTTATTCCGGGTGTGTCTATTATAAATCCGCCCTCGTCCAGTTCAATCATTTCCGAAAAGGTGGTGGTATGCATTCCCTTGCTGTGATAATCGGATATTTTGCCTACTTTCTGTTTCGTTTCTGTCTGTAATGTGTTGATAATGCTCGATTTTCCCACTCCCGAATGTCCGGCAAGCAGTGTTATTTTCCCTTTAACGAGCTGTCGGATTTCATCAATTCCGATATTTTCTGTTGTTGATGTTTTTATGCAGCAGTAACCTATTGTTGAGTATAAATTTATTAGTGCACTGGTGTATTCCGCATCATCATCGTCGTGTAAGTCTATTTTATTGAAGATTAGATGTGTGGGAACGTTGTAAGCTACTGCCGTGGCAAGAAACCTGTCGATAAAGGTTGTTGTTGTTTCGGGAAAACGCACTGTAATACAGAGTAGTGCTATATCAATATTTGCCGCCAGAATATGTGAGTGTTTGGATAGATTGGATGCACGACGCACGATGTAGTTTTTTCTATCCAATATTTCAGTAATAAATGCAGCATCTTTCGAAAACTCTCCCAAAACAACTCTATCGCCAACCACGACAGGACTTGTACTGCGAATGCCTTTCAGGCGTAAGTTGCCTTTTGCGAAACAAGAAATATCATCTCCGCTATCTGTTCTTACCAAATAGTTGTTGCCTGTATTTCTAATTACTAATCCTTTTATTTGCATTTGTTTTAGTAAACAAGTTATTAGTAAACGCGTAAACTGTTTGCCGGCTGTTTCGGTACATAAAATCGTAGAGACGTGGTATGCCGCGTCTCTACAAATTGTTGTATTAAATAATTATACAGTTAAGATTTCTTTCTCTTTTTCGGCAAACATGTCATCTATTTTCTTTATGAAAACGTCGTGACTTTTTTGTAGTTCTGCTTCGCCGTCTTTACCCATATCTTCGGGCATCCCTTCTTTTACGGCTTTTTTGATTTCATCAATTCCGGTACGACGTGCATTTCTTATGCTTATTTTTGCATCTTCTGCTTCTTGTTTAGTCTGTTTTACCAACTGTTTACGACGTTCTTCGGTTAGTGGCGGTATTCCGAGACGAATTATTTCGCCGTTATTTTCGGGTGTGATGCCAACATCTGAGTCTAAAATAGCTTTCTCTACTACTTTTAGCATCGATTTTTCCCATGGTTGAACTATAATCGTTTTTGCATCGGGAGTGTTAATTGTTGCTGCATTGGATAATGGAACAATACTTCCATAATAATCAATGCGAATGCCGTCCAAAATATGTGGGTTTGCTCTTCCTGCACGTATTCTCGCGAATTTTTCTTCAAGAAAATCGAGAGTCATCTGCATCTTTTCTTCTGCATCTTTTTTAATTGTCGAAATATCCATACTTATATTGTTTTATTTGTTTGTTAGCAAAAATAGTGAATTTATTTAAAATATCGCTATGTTCGTATAATTAATTTTAGCTTTCATCGGTCGGTAGTCAGCTTTTGGCTGGTTATCTTGGTTTTTTACACCTTTGCAAAACCGTTGTGTTATTTGTGGCGAAAAAAATTAACAGCAGAGTTTGCCGTGGATGATGCAATGTTAGCAAAGCCACTCGTTCAAAGCTATATACTCAAAACTAATTATGTACCAAAGTTCCGATATTTTTACCCGATAACAAATTTTTCAGATTTCCTTTGGTGTCCATATCAAAAACTACAATCGGCAAATTGTTCTCTTTACAAAGCGTGCTTGCCGTTAAATCCATTATTTTAAGTCCTTTTTTGTAAACCTCGTCGAAAGTGATGCTTTCGTATTTGGTTGCAGTCGGGTCTTTTTCGGGGTCGGCAGTGTAAACACCATCTACTCGTGTGCCTTTTAGCATGACATCAGCTTCAATCTCAATGCCACGTAGAGCCGAAGCCGTGTCGGTTGTGAAAAAAGGATTGCCGGTGCCGCCTGCAATTATGACAATTTCGCCATTTTGCATTGCATCTATAGCGTTCCACTTGTTGTATAATTCACCAACCGGCTCCATTCTGATAGAAGTGAAAACTCTGTTTTTTTGTCCGATTGCGGTTAATGCCGAGCTGAGAGCTAAGCTGTTAATCACTGTAGCAAGCATTCCCATTTGGTCGCCTTTTACACGGTCGAAACCTTTTTGAATTCCGCTAAGTCCACGGAAGATATTTCCGCCGCCTATAACTATACCGATTTGGGTTCCCATTTGGGCTACCTCTTTCAATTGTTCGGCATACTCTTCCAGTCTTACTTCGTCGATGTCCGATTTCTTCTCTCCGGCTAACGATTCGCCGCTCAGTTTGAGTAAAATTCTTTTAAATTTCATTTTGATATATTGTTTTGTGATAATGGTTTCTGTCAATCTGTAAATTTAACCTCCTTAAAAGAGTATTTTATTCCGATATTTGAATTTATATCGCTTAAAATCAGATGTCCCGAAGGAAGTACGTCTTCTATTTTTGCCTTAAAACGACCATTTGCATCTTCAAACCAATAATAGTTATCTTTTCGATACAGATTCGTCATATATTCGTTTTCAATATTACCGAATCCTGATTTTTGCATTTCGCTGTAAAGTTTGGAAAATTCGGTTATAAATATATCGAGTAAAACTTCTCTGTCGTATTCTTTGCCTGTTATTTGAAACAGAGAAACAGGGTTTGGAAGTTCATCAGGGAACTCCTTTTCGTTGATGTTGAGTCCGATTCCAATAACAGAGTTGTCGATACTGTCACCTAATAAATCGTTTTCGATAAGAATCCCTGCAATTTTTTTATTATTCCAATAAATATCGTTGGGCCATTTTATGCTGATATTGCCTGTAAACTGTTCGAGCAATTTTTTTATCGCCAATGAAACTATTCGTGAAATGATAAATTGCTCATTTGCTTTAACTTTATACGGATAAATGACCAAACTAAACAAAAGATTTTTGTATTTTGATGAAAACCAACTGTTGCCCATTTGACCGCGACCTCCGGTCTGGAAGTCGGCAATAATGATTGTTCCCTCCTCAATGTGTTTCTCCCGAACAAGTTTTTTTAAATAGCTGTTGGTCGATTCTATTTCGTCAAACTTTATTATATGCCTGTTTTTACTCAACCACTCCATAATATTGTTTTTGTTGTTTTTTTGGTAATTTCTTAATTACTTCATCTACTGAGTGGCGAATCCATTTTTTTATCTCTTCGGCTGACATTTCGTTTGTTATGTATATGGTGTTCCAATACGTTTTATTCATGTGAAAAGATGGTTCTACGCAACTATATTTTTCACGCAGCAAAATGGCTTTTTCGGGATTGCATTTAAGAGCAATGCACAATCTCTCCGAATCTGTAGGAATTAAAGCAAACATTTTGCCCATTACTTTCATAACTACAGTTACTTCATCGAAAGGTGTAGATGCTTCTGCTCCTTTTATTGATAAACAGTAGTAATAAAGTTCTTCTATATTCATAACTCCTATATTTTATTATTCTACAAAAATGGCAAAAAAGCATCTTCAATATGCTCAATCTTCATCTCTTTCCCATTCCATACTGCTCCAATAATATCAAATCTTGCCGGTTTATCCAAGTCGTGCTCGATAATGTAGTGATTAGCTGCATCTATCATGCGACGCATACGTCCTTTACCTATAAAATCCTCCGGATTGCCCCACTGTGTAGATGTACGTGTTTTTACTTCCGCAAAGACCAGCCACTCCTCATTCTCGGCTATAATATCAATTTCATAACCGTGAAATCTCCAGTTGCGACGAACGATTCTGTATCCTTTTTCTTTCAGCATACGAGTCGCAGCTTCCTCTCCTTTTTGCCCAAGTTCGTTGTGTTCAGCCATAAAATACGGTAAAAGTACAAATTTAAGGCTTTAATTCTTCATTTTGGTGTAAAAATTTTGTTTTTTTGTATTCTGAAAGGAAATATTGTTTAATCAGATGAAAACAAAAGGGAAAAATTTGAAACAACGGGTACTGCCTCGTTCCAAGAAAGCTGAATTTATGCTCAATAAAGAAGAGTATGAATTGATACATTTTTATCTGAGAAAATACAAAATTTCTAATCGTTCTCGTTGGTTTCGCGAAACAATAATAAATCATATCCTTCGAAATATGGAGCAGGATTATCCTACACTTTTTGAAGAGAATGAGATGAGACGATAATTTTTGTCTGAAGACCGATGTTGGATGTCTGATGTTTAGGTGTATTGATTCTCAAATCCGACACTTAAAACCGTAAATTGATTTACCCAAAAGGTAATATTTTCATAACCGTATGCAAACAAGGAGCTAGTGCAGCTTACGGAAATACAACAGACTAAAAACTCTTGCCTTAAAGGCTCTACTAAATAATATTGAATTTCTCATTTTGTTAGAGTATTAGCAATAGTATCAAAAGTAAAGCACATCACTATGTTGTCATACCGAATGGAGTTTTTAGCGGAATGAAGTATCTGTTTTTTTTAGATGCAAGACACAAGAGCCAAGACTTAAGACGTTTTTATAATATTTTCTACAAAAGCTAACAGCCGGAAGAACAGATTTCTCACTTCGTTCGAAATGACAAAGAGCTGTTTATGATTTGGGTTCGTTGCTAACAGCCAACGGCTAAGAGCAAGATAGATTCT
>JBGZFC010000061.1:0-20023 GCA_041846575.1 Bacteroidota bacterium | reverse complement strand
TTATGCAGGTCAAGAAATTTGGATTGCAATTCGTCACTTCAACGTTAGCGACCAATTTATCATCAATCTTGATGATGTAGAGATAACTACAAGTGGTGGCAATGTTTCCGATGACTACACTTATACCGTAACAAGAGACGGTAATGTTGTTGCCAGCGGACTTACTACAACTTCTTTCGAAGAAACAAATGTTGCTAACGGAACATACGAATATTGCGTAAAAGTTGTTTATGAAACATGCACTTCAGACCCTGCTTGTGCAGCTCCTGTTACTGTAAACGTTACGGAAGATTGTGCTCCGGCAACTAACGTTCAAGCTGTTGCAAACGGCTCTACAGTAAACGTAACTTGGAGTGCTCCTAACGGCGGCGGCGGCGGTGGTACCGCTTTAATCGACGAAAACTTTGATTCAGGTGTAATGCCTGCAGGTTGGACAACTATCGATGCCGACGGAGATGGTTATACATGGACGTTCGACTACCTGTACAACTTAAATCCTCCTTACGGACACGAAGGTAGTGCCGGTATGGCAGCTTCTCGTTCATACTTGGGAATTGCGTTAACTCCGGACAACTACTTGGTTACTCCTGAATTGAATCTGCCTAACGGTGGTACATTGACTTATTGGGTATGTGCTCAAGACGCAGATTGGGCTGCTGAACACTATGGCGTATTCGCTTCAACTACAGGAAATACCGCTGCCGACTTGACAAACAAATTGTTTGAAGAAACAATGACAGCAAAAGGAGACGGAATCCCCGCAACTCTCCCGGGTTCATACAGAGAAGGCGGAAACGGAACTAAAGTTCAAGGTACATGGTACCAAAGAACCGTTCAAATTCCGGCAGGTACGAAATATGTAGCTTTCCGTCATTTCAACTGCACAGACATGTTTGTGCTTGACCTTGACGATGTGAAAATAGTTTCCGCTGCAAAAGGCAGAGAAGTTCTGTTTACTGATGATTTCGAGAGCGAAAACTTGAATAAATGGACACTTGTTGACAACGACGGTGACGGTGACAATTGGAAAGCAGGATCTTATCCTCATATCGGTGGAGCACATGGTGGCTCATGGATGGCTGCATCATGGTCATGGAACGGAGCTCCATACAATCCCGACAACTGGATGATTTCACCATTGGTTGAAGGAGCAACAAGTATCCAATATTTCGTTGCTACAAACGATGGATATCCTGATCACTACGGAATTATGGCTTCAACTACGGGTAATAACCCCGCTGATTTTACTGTTGTCTTTGAAGAGACAGTTCCGGCATCTAAAGATAATCAAGGAGTTAAAAGCACAAGCAATGCAGTCGGTACTCGTCCGATGACTCCATGGATAGAAAGAAATATTGACTTACCTGCCGGAACAAAATACGTGGCTATACGTCACTATGACAGCTACGATATGAACTATCTGTTCATTGACGATGTAACAATAAACGGAGGCGAACCTGTTGTTAATGACTACACTTATACCGTAACAAGAGACGGTAATGTTGTTGCCAGCGGACTTACTACAACTTCTTTCGAAGAAACAAATGTTGCTAACGGAACATACGTATATTGCGTAAAAGTTGTTTATGAAACATGCACTTCAGACCCTGCTTGTGCAGCTCCTGTTACTGTAAACGTTACGGAAGATTGTGCTCCTGCAACTAACGTTCAAGCTGTTGCAAACGGCTCTACAGTAAACGTAACTTGGAATGCTCCGGCAAAAGGCATAAAAGCAGATTCATTCAGTTTCGATGCAGACCTCGAAGGTTGGACAAATATAGATGCTGACGGAGACGGTCATGTTTGGTATCACAGCTCCGGAGCTGCAAACTACTGGACATTAGCTATTGAATCACATAGCGGAGCAGGACATATCATGGGTAATTCTTATGGTAATGGTGGTATCGGAGTATTAACTCCTGACAACTACCTTGTTACTCCTCAAAAATATGCTATCGGTCAAGGTTCTTCTATAAGTTTCTGGGTTTGTGCTCAAGATGTTAATTATCCTTCAGAACACTTTGGCGTAGCTGTTTCTACAGCAAGCAATACAAATGCTGCCGACTTCACAACTATTAAAGAGTGGACTCTTACAGCCAATGGAAGCAAATCCGTTAACGCCAACGCAACTCGCGAAGGTGGCGAAAAAGCAGGTGTTTGGTATCAAGTTAGCTGCGATTTAAGCGCTTATGCAGGTCAAGAAATTTGGATTGCTATTCGTCACTTCAACGTTAGCGACCAATTTATTATCTGTCTTGATGATGTAGAGATAACTGCAGAAGGTGGTAATGACTACACTTATACCGTAACAAGAAACGGCGCTCAGGTAGCAGAAGGACTTACAAGCACAAGCTATACCGAAAACAATGTTGCTGATGGAACATACGAATATTGCGTTAAAGTTGTTTATGCAACATGCACTTCAGACCCTGCTTGTGCAAATCCTATTATTATATCTGACATAGACGACAATGTAAATAACGCGGTAAAAGTTTATCCGAACCCGGCAAAAGACGTAATCTACGTTAAAGGCGATGTGGCAAACGTTGTTATATACAACTCTTTCGGACAAGCGGTTAAATCAGGTATTAATAACGGACAAATTGACGTTACGTCATTACAAAACGGTATTTATTACTTAGAAATTATCAGCAATGACGAATCACGTAAAGTTGAAAAAGTAATTATTGCAAAATAAGCTTTAGCCATTAAATTGGGGCTATTAGCCATTAATTAAATTACGGGCAGTATGGGTCTCCATATTGCCCGTTTTGTTTTTTGAGGCTGTATCAAAAGTCCCACATTCGACTGTTTTTTTTGTAATTGCCAAGGGACATATTATACGAGTTATGAAAAAGTGAGGTGGCCGATTATTTTAGATTTCGGATTTACGATTTTCATTCATCAATCAAAAATCGTAATTCGTAAATCGAAAATCCGAGAACTCTTTTTCTTCTCTTTTAACAAAATAATCATACAAATTGTGTATATTTGCCAATAATTTATTAATGACATATAAAGAAACAATTGAAAAGTCCACAATCGACTAAGATTTGCGACAAAACACTATTTACAAAACCTAAAAATGGCTGACAAGTGTATTCACATGTAAAATCAATAAAAACAGTATGAGAAATAAATTAAACCTTTTTTTCAAAAGAGTATTCGATATCACTGCAGCCTTGTTGAGTTTTATTATATTCGCACCTATAATAATAATAATTTGGATTTTAATAAAATTAGAAGATGGCGAGTCTGTCATTTTCAAACAAGAACGTATAGGTTATAAAGGAAAACCTTTTATTATTTACAAGTTTAGGAGCATGCGCGTAGATGCCGAAAAAAACAATATACCCAAACTGGCAGAAGAAGATGATAAGCGCTTGACAAAGACAGGACGTTTTATTCGCAGACACCACTTAGATGAATTTCCGCAATTATGGAATGTATTAAAAGGCGATATGTCATTTGTTGGACCCAGACCGGAACGTGAGTTTTTCATCAAAGAGATATTGAAAATAAACCCTGATTATGTGCTATTGTATCAGATTAGACCCGGACTCTTCTCGGAAGCTACTTTATACAACGGATATACTGATACTATAGAAAAAATGCTGCTACGATTGGATATGGATTTAGAATATCTTGAAAAAATGTCTATATGGCTCGATGTGAAAGTAATACTTTTAACTACACTCTATATTATTAGCGGGAAAAAATTTTAGCTTTTTATTGTTTAACGTGAGTTCGACCCAAAAAATCACTATTATTGTTTCATCAACAATATATTGATTAATTTTTATTTCTCAACTCTTTAAAATCTATTATTGCTGTCCGATAAACATTTTCATTTTACTTTGAAATGATTTCGAGTAAACGATTTCAAAAATTATTTGGGAAAGAAGGCTTGAATTTAACCCAGATTCCGCGATAACACAAGCGGGCAGCCAGCAGCCCCATCAGGGATGTTTAATTGTTGAAGCGTTGGACTGCTGAATTGTTGTTGTCGGCTTTTTTTTGTTTGGATGAGGATTTGGATAGTGGGCAATGGGTAGTGTTTGGGCGGAGCAAAAAAGCTGCCATCTGCCATGTAACTACCGTCCCTACCTATGGACAGAGCTTCCGACTATCATTGGAGCATTATCTCACCGTTCGACAGAGCTTTTCTGCAAAAAGAAAAACTTTGAGGCATTCTATGAAGTTGATAAAAACGCTTCAACCCGATGAGCAACATTGCACATCTATTTATTCCTATCGCGGAATCAGGGTTGAAAATAGACGTAGTCAAAATCCCAACATTAGTTCGTTTTTGTCATTGCCTAAGGGCGATTCTGCGAATTCTGAACGAAGTGAAGAATCTTATCTTTGTCCGAAGTCAGATGTCAGAAGACCGAAGTTGAAAGTTGCGTATTTGGTAGCAGCTTGTCATTTTGAACAAAGTGGAAAATCTATTCTTTCGGCTATTAGCTTTTGGCTGTTGGCTGTCAGTTGTTGGCAACGCACCCAAATCATAAACATATCTCTCTGTCATTTCGAACGCAGTGAGAAATCTATTCTTTTAGCTATTATCTTTTGGCAGTAAACGCATCCCAAAAAAGTCTTGGCTCTTGTGTCTTGCATCTAAAAAAACAGATACTTCATTCCGCTAAAAGCTCCATTCGGTATGACAACGTAGTGATGTGCTTTACTTTTCAGACAGCTGCTTGTCCCGAATAATTTCGTAGTGGCAAGAAGAATCTGTATGTTTATTGACAATCGCAAGCTGCTCCCGATTATTATCGGAATTGCATTCGGTTATGGAAATTTCGTCTATTCAGGCGATACAATATTATTTTTTTCGGACAGCAATAAAAATCTATAATTTATGCTATTCAGTCGCTTTTCGCACATCGAACTCACGTTATATTATGTCAATTATTACCGATGATTGACAATTTGCGTTTTTTTCGGAGGAAGGTTGGTGTAGTTTATATTCTGAAAAAATAGTGGATTGCTACCGCTCGAAATTATTCGTGCGGCAGCGACTGAGAGCTAAAGAGAGAAAAGCACAATGCGGATTTATAATTGCAATATGCTAATCGCCAAAAGCTAACAGCCAAAAACCTATAAACTCACTTATTCTTAGCTTGATTTGCAACCTCATCCATCAGCTTTTTAATCTCTTCCGGATCGCCTAAGAAATAATCTTTTTGTAAATTCATATTATCGTCAAACTCAAATACATAAGGAACTCCCGTTGGAAGATTCAGGCTTACAATATCTTCGTTTGATATATTTTTCAGATGTTTGATAATTCCTCTCAAACTATTTCCGTGAGCGGCAATAATTATTTCGTTATGATTTTTCATTTCGGGAACTATAACATCATTCCAATAAGGCAAAATCCTTTCTACAGTCTCTTTCAACGATTCGGTAAGTGGTAGTTGTTTCTCATCTACTCCTCTATAACGTGCATCTTGATGCGGCGCACGCTCATCATCTTTACTTAACGGTGCGGGAGGCACATCATAACTTCTGCGCCATATAAGCACTTGTTCATCTCCATATTTGGCTGCAGTTTCGGCTTTATTGAGACCTTGCAACATACCGTAATGCTTCTCGTTGAGTTTCCATGTTTTTTCAACAGGAATCCAATCCAGATCCATCTCGTCGAGCACAATATTTAGAGTTTTAATTGCTCTTTTCAAGTAAGAAGTGTATGCCTTCTCAAATTTAAAATTCTCTTTTCTAAGTAATTTACCGGCATTATGAGCTTCATCAATTCCCTTTTCGGTCAAATCGACATCTGTCCAACCTGTAAATCTATTCTCTTTATTCCATGTACTTTCGCCATGACGGATTAAAACTACTTTTTTCATCTACTAAAAATATATAAATTAATTGTTAATTGTTAATTGATAGAAAAGTTATCTCATCAGCAAATTGGGACTATTTTTCATCAGATTTCTTACCAAATAAAATGATAACATTGCTGCAAAAAAATCAGAGACAGGCATCGAAAGCCACACTCCGTTTAGCCCAAATATTCGAGGAATTATCAATAGTAAAGGAGCTAAAAAGAGAAGTTGCCTGCTCAGACTCTGTATGATAGACTCTTTGGCACGACCTATGCTTTGGAAAAAGCCTGACGCAACAATCTGAAAACCAACCAAAGGTAGCGATACTGTAGCAATTCTAATACCGTTTTCCGCAATATCAAGCAATACCGAATCGGTTGTGAAAGCATTTGCGAATAGTCTGGGAAAGAAGACACCTATAACAAAACCAACAGATGTTATTATTGTGGCTACTCTTATGGAATAGTAAAAAGTCTCACGCACTCTACCATGTTTTTTGGCTCCATAGTTATAGCCTATAATCGGTTGTATGCCCTGATTTAATCCCACTACCAACATCACTATCAACATCAACATCGAGTTTAATATACCAAAGGCTCCAATCGCTAAATCTCCACCATACTTCATAAGTGAAGTATTGAGCAAAACTGCTACAGCCGAAGCAGCCACTTGCATGCTAAAGGGTGATAAACCGATAGAAATTATTGCAAGAATGATGTCTTTATTCAACCTTATATTACTAAATTTCAGTTGAATAAGACTATTTTTTTGCACAAAATGGTGCATCACAAAGAGCATCCCTATAAACATAGAGATAACCGTGGCAAAAGCTACTCCCGCTATACCCATATTGAATACATAAATAAATATCGGGTCTAAAATCAAATTCAGTACAGCTCCTATCATCATGGTTATCATAGCTTTGCGAGGATAACCCGACGCTCGCATCATATTATTGAAACTATAGCAAAGACTAATAAAAACATTCCCGAGAAGTACTATTTGCAGATAGTCGCGAGCAAAGGGCAATGTATTTTCACTTGCTCCGAAAGCAAAAAGAATCTCATCAATATAGGCATAGATAAGCGAAATGAAAACAGCATTTAAGATAATTATCAGCAATAGCGAGTTTCCCAATATACGCTCGGCTATATCTTTTCGTTTTTCTCCCAAACTAATAGAAATTCTTGCAGCTGCTCCGGCACCAACTAACATACCCAACGCCGATGCAAGCGTTGTGATAGGAAAAGTCAATGCCAGTCCTGATATTGCCAATGGACCTACACCCTGACCAATAAAAATACGGT
Source organism: Bacteroidota bacterium (assembly GCA_041846575.1). GTDB lineage: Bacteria > Bacteroidota > Bacteroidia > Bacteroidales > Dysgonomonadaceae > JBGZFC01. The sequence continues at coordinate 12,879 of JBGZFC010000061.1, read as the reverse complement.
CAACGATAGTATATAGAGTATTAACCAATGTTCCAACAATAGCCGGAATAGAATACTCCCAAACTAATTTGCTTATTTTTTGGGTTTCAAGATTTAGTTCTTTATTATTTATATGTGATGTTTTAATACGGCAAAATTATTTGTTTGTCATTATATTCAAGACAATTTTATCGGTTTCCTGCATGCCTTTATTTCCTATAACACCAAGATTTCTAATAGTTTGATCTATATCCTCATCAACGATACCCTCTTGCGAAGAGACTACTTCATTCTCTATTGCCATTAGTGCTGACAGCGTAGCTGTATAAGTGCCGCTTGCTATTTTTAAAGCACAACTCGGTTTTGCTCCATCGCAAATCATGCCGGTGATGTTTGCTATCATGTTCTTAGCTGCAAATACAATTTGTTCATACTTGCCACCCATTAGATAGGTTATTGCACAACTCGAACCTGTTGATGCCACGACACAACCACACAATGCGGACAATCTGCCCAGATGTTGTTTGATATAAATAACCGTCAAACCACTCAAAATCAGTGCACGAATTAGAGTATCTTCATCACATCCGATTTCTTCGGCATAGGTTAAAACGGGCAGTGTGGCTGCCACTCCCTGATTTCCGCTTCCCGAATTGCTCATTACAGGTATAAGCGCTCCATCCATACGAGCATCGCAAGCTCCTGCAGTAACTGAAATCATACGGCTATGAGGATTATCTCCAAAAAGGAATTTGCCTTTTTCTCCCGATATATGTTTAGCTACATTGTGTCCGTATTTATTATTTTGAGAAAATTTTGATGCTTCACGATTCATTACGGCAGCCTCATGAATAAATCTTAACTCATCAATCGGAGCTTCGTGTGCATATTCATATATTTTCTGAAATGTTAACTTAATGTCGGCTTCATCTTCCTCAGATTCTGCCACGAACTTATTATCCAACAGCACAATGTCATCTTTCTCTAGATATGTAAACTGTGTATGACTACCTCTGATTATCGCTACAGAGCTGTTATCTTCAGCAAAACATCGCGTCTCTATATATAATTTATCATCTATATCTGCCTTTAAATCAATTTTTATGCGTTGTTCGTCAATAAAAAGCTTGCCACGTTCAACGTCACCGGGTGTCAAATCCTGAAGAACTTCGAGACCATACTCCGATTTTCCAATTAAAGCTCCAAGAGCAATTGCAATAGGCAAACCTATCATCCCTGTACCGGGTATGCCTACACCCATAGCATTTTTAATAACATTGCCACTCAACAACACCTCTATATGCTCGGGTTTTTGTCCTAAAATTTCAGTCGATTTTGCAACACAAAGCGAAACTGCAATTGGCTCGGTACAGCCTATAGCCGGTATTATTTCCCTATGCATCAACTCCTTAATTCTTTTTCTTTCTTCCGGGTGTAACATAAAAATATAAATTATGAAATTGTTCTAAAAAAGAGATGCAAATTTACACAAAAATCTGTAGAATATAAATACGATTTTGAAACTTTAGACAGATTAAATTATATTATATACATCGTGCAAGTAAAATCACTGTTTATTTTGAAATCTAAATAATTAAAGTTAAATTTGAATTTTAAAACCCATGGAAAATGAAAGATAGAGAACAATTTTTGCATTATATTTGGAAACTGAGGCTTTTTAATCAGACAAACCTGTCGACTGTCGATAATCAGAAGATTGAAATTATCGATCCGGGCATTCACAACATAGATGCCGGTCCCGATTTTTTCAACGCAAAAATTAAAATCGGCGACAAATTGTGGGCGGGCAACGTGGAGATACATCGCAAGTCTGATGATTGGGCAAAACATAAACATAACGAGGATGAGAGTTATGATACTGTGATTCTTCATGTTGCAGAACATGTTAATTGTAACGTTTTCAATAATAAAGGGATGCAAATACCACAACTAAAACTAACCATTCCCGAGGAGATTGAGAAGAAAGCGGACAGTCTTTTGCAAAGCAGCCTGAATGTCCCGTGCAAAGATCATCTATCCAATATTGATAAAAAGCTATTGAGTTCGTGGCTAAATGCTCTCGCTATAGAGCGAATAGAGAGAAAAACCGATGATATCTTTATACATTTAAAGAGATATAATAACTCGTGGGATGATGTTCTTTACGTTCTGTTAAGTCGAAACTACGGATTTGGTATTAATTCTGATGCGTTCGAAAGACTGGCATTGAGTTTGCCTTACAATCTAATTCAAAAGCATGGTGACAATCTGTTTCAAATAGAGGCTTTGATGTTTGGACAAGCCGGAATGTTACAAAACGAATCGATTTCCAATGATTATTATCTTAGTCTTAAAAACGAATATTATTTTTTGCAGCATAAGTATCAGATTAAACCCATTCAGGAGTTTCTGTTTAAAAAAATGAGAGTCAGACCGACAGCGTTCCCACAAATAAGGATAGCGCAATTGGCTGCATTGCTTCAACAATCGGGACGGCTATTCTCTGCCCTACTCGATATTGATGATTACAAACGACTGCGACTATATTTCCAGAGCAACACGTCTGATTATTGGAAATATCACTTTACATTCGAGAAAGAGAGCGATAAAGCGGATAAATATTTGGGAGATTCATCGTTAAACATTGTTCTTATAAATACTGTTGTCCCTATCCTGTTTGCTTACGGTAAAAAAACAGAACAGGAAAAATATATTGACAGAGCTATCTATTTTTTAGAATCGATAAAACCCGAGCGAAATGCAATTGTCAACGAATTTAAAGAGAGAGGAATAATCCCCGTCAATGCAGCAGAATCACAAGCTATTATTCAATTACGAAAAGAGTATTGCGATAAAAGAAAATGCCTATATTGCAAAATAGGGTATTCAATATTGGCACACGTTGGACATTGAACCCCTCTTTATGATTGGTAATCATCGTTCTCTAACATTCGACCTTTAAACCTTTCGTTTATGAATGATAAATGATGAATGACAGGAGTATATTAACCTTGAACGTTAAAATATTTCAATTAGCAATGAAAATTATTCAGCAAACCCAAATCTCAGAAGGCTCTCTGACAGCGTCTTTGCTCTTTATTCTTTGCTTCTTAGGTCTAAAAAAACGGACATCATGGTTAAAACAAACCACAATGTCCGTTTTTTTATTAGCTAAAGGCTGACAACAGCCAAAAGCTAAAGTCTTATTTTACTAATACTTTTTGAACTGCATTACCTACGCGTACAACGTAAACACCGGCAGGAACTTCTACTGTTGTAGATTTTGACAAGCTAACTGCGTTAACAAGCTGACCTGCAACGTTGATAATTTGAGCATTAACTGCTTCTTCTGAGTTGATAGTAATCATACCTTTACCTGCAATAACGCTGATACCTTGTGCTTGCAATTCATTGATGCTATTCTCTCCACCTTCAATTGAAACACCATCCAAGTTAATTCTAAACCAATCTGTACTTTTGTAGTGACGCCAAGCTACATATTTAGTGCCTGCCGGAAGTTCTTGAACTCTTTGATACCAAGCTCCTTGTGCTTTAGCTGTTAAAGTTTCTTCAAAAACTACAGAGAAATCATCCAATGCAGTTCCTGTAGAAGAGGCCATTAAAGCATAAGTTTCTTGTGGCCAAGCTGCGTCTTGTGCATTTACGTGATAAGTAACTTTAGTAGCATTGTTCAAAACAGGAGTAATTATCAAGTTGTCAGGATTAAGAGCAGTTCCTCCTAACCAAGAAGCAGAGGTCATAAATCCCGGATTACCGTCATATCCCAAAAGTTGATCAGTTTCTTCGTTTAGATGATACCATTCAAGTCCGTCACCATCATTGTCAATTGATGTCCATCCTGTAGGAAAACCTGTTTCTTCGTTAACTTCAGTAAATTCTTCAGTCAAAATTTGTGCGTTAGCACTAAAAGCTATAAACATAGCAACCAAAAGATAAGTAATTTTCTTCATTTTTTAAATAATTTATTTAGTTAGTGATTTGGAATAAAGCTATTGAATACATCCCATAGCAATACTCCCTTATTTATAAAATACACAACAAAGATAATATATTTTTTCAAGAAAAATAATATAAAAAATATTTTTATGTAGATAATTTGCTTTTTTTACCTTTATCTTACAAAAAAACAGGAGCATTAAATAAATACTCCTGTTTTTTATAAAAATAGATTAGTAAACTTATTTTACCAATACTTTTTGAACTGCATTACCTACGCGTACAACGTAAACACCGGCAGGAACTTCAACTGTTGTAGATTTTGACAAATTAACTGAGTTAACAAGCTGACCTGCAACATTGAAAATTTGAGCAGTAGCTGCATCAGCGTAATTGATAGTAATAATACCATTTCCGCCGAAAGCATTCAAAGAGTGACCTATTTCAGTTTCAATACCTGTTTCGTCAGATAAAGTTGCTCGGATATTCCAGTTAAAACTAAGACCAAAAGACGACAATTCATGCCATACACCTTCAGTTATTGATTCAGACCAAATCCAACCACCTTTTCCTGAAACCATTGGACCGGCATCACAAACTGCGGGGAAACCTGATGCTGCTTTTACTTCATAACCTACCCAATAGTCTCCTGACTCAAGTGGTAGTACAGTAGGAAGAGTAAATTCGTTCCATCCATTTTCGAGTGTACCTGCAGGCTCATCAACCAACAATTGACCCGGTTCGGTTGCTGTTCCGTTACCATAAATCAATATTCTGGCTTCTGTAGCAACCACAGCACCGGTTTCTGTATCAGTAGTAGTTACTGCAAATTTCACTTTTTTAATACTATTACTACCATAGTAATCAGCCAACTCATCAGCTGTGAATCTAGCCATTACCGTAAACTGTGCCTCACTATCAGTACCAATAGCAGTATATGGATCACCATCAAAATGCACATCAACCTCAGCTTTTTGAGGCAGGGGCTCTGTTGTAATTTTTTTGCTCGATAAAACTTGAGCACTAGCTCCAAATGCTATAAACATAGCAACCAAAAGATAAGTAAATTTTTTCATCTTTCAAATAATTTATTTAGTTAGTAAATAAATATAACCACAACATCTATTTTTGTGATTATATCCGTTAATAAATACACACGCAAATATAAGATTTTTTTTTCTATAAAAAAAATATTATCAAAAAAAAGTGATAGTTATATCGCTTTTATAACCAAATAATCGTGAAACAAATAAAAAAAGGAGAATCTCAAGCAAGACCTCCTTTTGTCGGGATGAGAAGACTCGAACTTCCGACCTCCACGTCCCGAACGTGGCGCGCTAGCCAACTGTGCTACATCCCGATTATTTATTCGGTTACAAAGGTAATATTTTTTTGCGTTAATAAACAGATAAATCACAAAAAAATAATCGATAAAGATAAAATTTGATAACACAAACAGTTCTTTGCTCAAAACTCAGGAGCTAACAGCCTTTTTTTGATACAATTAAGCACAAGAACAAAAATACTGTAAATAATAGAAGAATACACCTATCATGGACGGCTCTTTGTCATTTCGAACAAAGTGAGAAATCTGTTTACTTTTGGCTGTTCGTTTTTAACTTTTGGCAATTAGCTACTATTGCTCCCAGACTTTGAACGTTAAACCTTGAAGTTGGCACATTGGCTTATTGCTGATAATAATATATTTTTTAGAAAATCAATGTTTAGAAAAAAATAATCAGTACTTTTGCGGAAACCGAATAGAAGATTCTAAAACAATCTTTTTCATACAACAGATAAAACAACACAAAAACATTACATATAAACCGTAAATTAATATGACAGACTTAATTATTATCGGTGGAGGTCCCGCCGGATACGTTGCTGCCGAACGTGCAGGTCATAAAGGACTTAGCGTAACTCTATTTGAGAAGAATAATTTAGGCGGTGTTTGCCTAAACGAAGGTTGCATCCCGACAAAGACATTACTTTATAGTGCAAAAACATACGAAAACGCACTACATGCCGACAAATACGGCGTTTCTGCCGAAAACGTGAGCTTTTCATATAACAAAATAGTGGCTCGCAAAAACAAAGTTGTTCGCAAATTGGTAGCGGGTATTAAAACTAAAATGAATAATAACAATGTTAACGTTATTGAAGGCGAAGCTACAATTGTGGGAAGAAGTGAAAAAGGAATTGAAGTATTCTGCAACGGAGAGAACTACATCGGTAAAAATCTTTTGATTTGTTCCGGTTCCGAAGCGTTTGTTCCACCCATTCCCGGTTTGGCTGAGGCAGGAGAAACCATTCTTACCAATCGCGAAATTCTGGCAATGAAAGAACAACCCCAATCACTTGTAGTAATCGGCGGCGGAGTTATCGGTATGGAGTTTGCCAGTTTCTACAACAGTTTAGGCTCAAAAGTTACCGTAATTGAGATGTTACCGCAAATTTTGGGCAATAACGATTTGGAAATATCTAATCTATTGCTCGACTTTTACACTAAAAGAGGTATCGATTTTAATCTTAATGCAAAGGTGGTTAAGGTAGATGGCAATAAAGTTACTTTCGAAAAAGATGGAGAGACGCATACCGTAGAAGGCGAAAAAATTCTGTTGAGCGTCGGACGTCGTGCCGTTACACAAGGTTTGGGACTGGAAAATATCGGGGTAGAACTTCATCGCGGCGGCATAAAAGTGGATGAAAAAATGCGTACCAATGTACCTAACGTTTACGCTGCAGGCGATGTTACCGGATTTTCACTTCTTGCACACACGGCAAGTCGTGAAGGCGAAGTAGTAGTAAACAATCTGACCGGAAAAGAAGACCAAATGAGTTATATCGCTATTCCGGGAGTAGTTTACACCAATCCGGAAGTAGCTGCCGTAGGCGAAACCGAAGAGAGTGCCCAAGCTAAAAATATTGCCTATAAAGTAGCTAAACTCCCGATGACATACTCAGGAAGATTCGTTGCCGAAAACGAGGGAGGAAACGGTATTTGCAAAGTACTTATCGGCGAAAACGACAACAAAATCATCGGCGTACACATGCTCGGAAATCCAAGCAGCGAAATGATTTTTGGTGCTTGCATGGCTATCGAGAAAGGAATGAATATTGACGAGATGAAAGAGGTGGTTTTCCCTCACCCGACAGTAAGTGAGATTTTGAAAGAGGTGGTTTTTGAGTTTTAATAAGATAGTTTCTGATAAACCTCAAGAAAAGGCATTAATATGTATGCCGATAATGTTTGGCAAAGAGAGGGCTGCCTCAAAAGCAAAGACAGCCCTCTACCCCCAATAAATGCTGAAATCGGTTGCTAAAAATCATTTCAGAGTAAAATGAAAATGTTTATAGGACAGCAATATTAATTTTTACGAATTGTTGTGTGTTCTTGTTGGGAATTGAGTCAAAAAAGAAAAGAAGTAAGAACTGATTTCTTTTTCAATCTTGCCCTAAAGGTTGAAACTAACAAATATTTCTGTTTAGACGCACATCTTATTTCTGACAAAACTTGTGCTTTTTACAGCTTTAAAATACAAGCATAGTTAGTATAAATCGCCCTGTCCGACAATCACCTGTTCTCCAACTCTCTATATCACGGTTTGTCCTTCAAGAAAAATACTATCTTTCGTGCGTTTGTTAACTCTTTATGTGTGATTCTAAATCCGTTTAGTCGTTTACCGTCAACTTCTATTTTATCAATATAAATTGCATTATCGTTTGGTCTTACTGTTTCGATTATTAACTCATTATTATTAGTGAAATCGAAGTCGAAATTAATCTTAGTTTTGTTGAAAAACGGTGTGGTAAACGTGTATGAGGCATCGGTAGGATTGTCGGGATAGAAGCCCAACATGGCAAAAACAGCCCACGCCGACATCGTGCCTGTATCATCGTTTCCAGGTAATCCGTCAGGTGCGTTGGTGAAATGTTTTTTAAGCAGCTCGCTTACTGTCTTTTGTGTGCGCCACTCTTCTCCTTTTATATAACTAAACAGGTAAGGATAGGCAATATTCGGCTCATTTGTAGGGTCATAATGCCCGCCATCGAATATAGATTGCAGATTTTTGACAAACTTTTTATTTCCACCCATAAGTTTTATTAATCCCGGTACATCGTGCGGTACCATATAGGTATAATTATAAGCACTTCCTTCGTGGAAGCCCGGAACGGATTCAAAATTTTCTCCTTGTTTCGGATTGAAAGGAGCGAGAAAAGTGCCGTCCGGTAAAATCGGGCGGAATGTGTTGTGTGTCTTATCGAAATAGCGTTTGTATTCCAGAGACTGTTTTCTGAAACGTTCGGCATCACCCTTTTTGCCCAAAGCATCGGCAAATTTGGCAAGTGCGGCATCGGCAACATAATATTCTAACGCATGGGAAACGGAATTGTCGTATTTCTCTCGTAACGGAACAAATCCGAGTGTTTGGTAATCATCGTTATCAGGTCGAAGTTTGTTGTCTTTTCCTTGTGTGGTTGCCGATTTAAACATCGCTTCGTAAGCGGTTTCCATATCAAAATCTGTTATTCCTTTCTGCCAAGCATCCACAATTACCGGTATTGCCGGATCGCCTTCCATCGTTAAAGTTTCTCTGCCGTAGAGTTCCCATTTGGGTAACCAGCCGCTCTCTTTATACATATCAATCATGGAACGCACCATGTCAAGTTGTCGTTTCGGATGTAACAGTGTAAAAAGCTGATGCACATTCCGATATGTATCCCAAAGCGAAAATACGGTATAGCGTGTTTGGTCGGTATTTAAAACCTGTCCGCGTTCCATGGCAGGATAATCTCCGTTTACATCATTTAGTATATTAGGATGTATCATCGTATGGTAGAGAGCCGTATAGAAAATAGTTCGATGGTCGGAGTCTCCTCCATCAACACGTATTTTAGAAAGTTCATTTTCCCAGCTATCGTGAGCATTTGCTTTTACTTTATTGAATTGAAAGCCTTGCTGTTCAGCATCCAAATTCAGACGTGCATTTTCGGTGCTTACAAACGATACTCCAATTTGCACCTCTATGGTCTCTCCCTGCTCTGTATTGTAGGTAAAATAAGAGCCAATGTCATCGCCTGCTATATCGCGAGTGTAATCGGTATAAATTTTGTATTTTCCGCCGTGTATATCCCATTGTGCCTCTATACCCTGCATTTCGCGTTGTTTTTTCCAATATCCTTTCTCTAACGGCTGTTTATTTACCCTCATCACAAAATAGATTGGAAATACAGCCTGTGGATTATAACAGAATGTTCCCAACAGTTTCATTCCCTCAATTTCGGTATCACTTACTTGCCTTAGCCAAGCACCGGTTTCGTTTGTCAGCCCTTCGCCCAGATTCATCAAAATATTTGCTTTCCCTTTTGAAAAAGTAAAACGCGCGATAGCTGTTCGTTTTGTAGCGGAGACTTCGGTTTTTATATCATATCTTGTCAGATAATTGCTGTAATATCCGGGAGTTGCTTTTTCGTTGATGTATTCGCTACCGTATTCTCGATAGTCAACATTCAGTTCGCCCATTGTAGGCATAAGTAGCAACGAACCCAAATCGGGACAGCCGACACCACTTAAATTTACATGTGAATATCCGGTAAAGAATTTATTATTAGATGTGTAAGGCGTCGACCACCATTGTCGGTCTTTATCGAATCTGTTGATGTCTGATCCCATTACATTGAACGGCGATACCGACATCATTCCGTGCGGGACTACAGCTCCGGGATTGGTCGTACCGTAGTTGGATGTGCCGATAAACGGATTTACCAAATCGGAAAAATTTCTTGTCCAAGCAATTTGAGATATTAACAGTATGGCAGTTAAAATATAAAATCTTGAAGTTTTCATATCTGTTTTTTGTTTGAAGTGCTATTTACTGTTTTTAGGAGGCATATACGTATCGTTGCAGTCTGTTAGCCAATCGAGAGTGAAGTTTGCAAAATATAGAGACATATCGTTTTTTTCCTTTTCAAAAAATACTCCGATAGTGCCGTCAGGCAAAATTGTTACGGAAGAGTATGCCGAAGCTGTCGGACAAATTGATTTTTTAACGCTCCAAGATTCCCCTTCATCGTAACTCAGAAATATAGAAACATTTTTTCTGTCGCTGATATGATTTGTTATGGTATGCAGCAATCTGTCCTTATCATAGCCGTCCAATACGGATGTGTAGCGTATGATTTCTCCATTGCAAGCCGGCTCGAAAAGGTCGTCATGATTTTTAGTTAAGCTCCATGTGATGCCGTTATCTTTTGAAACGACAAAAATTCTTTTCCCTTTATTTTTATTACGAATGCTCATCAAGATATCTCCGTTGTTCAGTTCAACCACTTTTGCTTCGTCTCCGCCTGTAAAGGCTCTTTCCGATACATTCCATGTAACGCCGTTGTCGTCGGAATAGTAAAGATAGTTGCTTAACGAGTACTCTGAGTTTTCTCTTACTGCCGCAACAAACATAATTCTGCCGTCTCTTGTTTGAATGCCTCTACCCGATGCACAAAACGACGCGAGCCATTTTTTTCTTATCGGGTCGGAGCATTCACTCCCGAAGAGTTGTGGAGTAATGTCGCGCGGTTCAGACCAAGTGATGCCGTTGTCGTAACTTTCGCTTATGTATGTCCGATTGGGGTTATCGGGTGTTGAACCCCACAATCCTTGTCCTCCAACAAACACGGAAATTAATTTGCCCGACTTTGTTTTAACTATTGCCGGATCGCCGAAACCTTGAAAACGCCCTGTGCCTTCCGCTATGGTTACAGGCTCGCTCCAGGTTTTGCCGTTATCGGTGCTTCTTTTTGTTATCACGTCTATATCTTCCGGCAAATCAATCTCATTAAATTTTCTCTTATCTGCCAAGATGACGAGAGAGTTATCATCTGCTGTTATTATTGCAGGAATACGATAATTCTTTGAGCCGTAGTCTCCCGGTTGAAATATCGGTTTGTAAGCCAGCAAAATCTGACGAGAATCAGTATTTTTATCCGGCACTACAATTTTTTTGTTATCAGACATGGTAATCGTCTCAAAATAAGCACCTGCGAAATTACCTTCGATAGCAGTTTCCGAGATATCGGCAACAATCCATATATGGTTCTCCCCGGCTTGCAACAAGTTTCCGCTAATAGTGTACTTATGTTGTTCTTTCGAGGGTACAAACTCTGACAAAAGCGTGTAATCGTGTTCTTTTTTCGAGTCGAAAACATCACATGTATCTGTCGCGAATATTTTTACTTTTGTCAAATCTTTATAAGGTGTATCTCCGTAAAGACAAATCGTATATTCTTTTATCTTAATAGGACTTTCATCTGTGTTTGTGATTTTTATCATGCTTAAAACCTCAGATTTATTGCCTCTTCCGGTAAACTGATTGTTGCCAGTGCCTTCAATTTGAAGCATAAATGCTTTGTTGTTTTTGGCTGATTGACCATAAAAGGGCAAGGTATGGATAAGTGCGACAGCAATTATCAACAAGAGTAATTTGTCTGAATTTATTCGGTGCATAACTGTTATTTGTTGTATTTCTGATTGATTTTAAAACAAAGTTACATATTTTACTTTGTAAATTTTCAAAATCGGATGATAAAAATGCGATATTACAAATATGAAAAAAAATATCGTATTTCGTTTAGTTTTATTTGTTTAAGTTACTATATTTGTAACCCAAAACAACAATAAAAATTTAGCCTTATGAAAAGAGTCATTTTAATATCTGTGCTGACACTTATCGTTCTGTTTACAGCCGAAGCACAACAACAAATCCTTGTGGAAAACAGTTGGTCTTTGACCGAACTGAATATAGACGGTGTTGAACATCCAATACCTTCTAATGATGAAATAGACGGAGTAACGTTGTATATCGAAAAAGAGAGTGAAAATTGTTACAATTTCGCCACGAATATATGCCACGGCATGTTTGCTCACACTTGCAATATAACTGATAGTCAAATTGTTTTTGATATTTTCTCATTCACCTCTTTGGAAAACTGCGATAATGAAGAGAATATCAATTTTGGTGCTTTATACGAATCGTTTTACACCATTCATAATGAAAATGAGCCTGTTAGCTACACAATAGATAATAGCGAAGGGGATATAATGATACTCACTGTTACCAATAAATTGGGTTACAGAGCCACATATATAAACCAATCTTCCCAAGAGAACATGCAGCAAATGTTGGTAGAAAACAGCTGGTATTTGTCCGAGTTGAATATAGACGGCGTTGTACATTCAGCACCGTTCAATGAAGAAATAAACGGCGTAGTAATGCAGATATTGACTAACGAAGAAAATACAAATTGTTATGAATTTATAACAGATATATGTAATACCTTGTTTGACTACACATGCAACATAACTGATACCCAGATAAATTTTGATAATATTGTAGCCACCACGCTGGATAATTGTTGGGATGAAGACAATCTGGAATTTAGCGGTTTATATAACTTGTTTTTCATGAAAAATGACTTGGCTCCCTTTAGTTATTCAATAGATACAAGTCGGGCAAATATATTAAAGCTAACTGTTACCAACAAATTCGGCGACTGTGCCACCTACTTTAATAAAACTGTTTCGACGAATGAGACTCTCGGACGCCCGATAACTGTTTATCCCAATCCTGCAAGCGATGTAATCCATTTTGATGGAGATATAATTAATCTCAAAATGTACAATTCCCTCGGACAAGCAGTTAAGATTGGAGTAAATAGTCGCCCCTTAAAATACCTTTATGCAACTGAAATTCAATAAAATAATTCCATAAAAAGTTGTATATATCTGCAACATTTAGTACCTTTAGGAGCTAAAACACTGCAAATTATGTTAGGAAAATTACCGGAAAAAGGACAGCGCGATTTGTTTCGCCCGATGCTGAAAGATTTTATCGACATGAACCACGAACTGGTTCTGCTGGCAGACAAAATCGATTGGTCATATTTTGA
>JBGZFC010000060.1:0-8016 GCA_041846575.1 Bacteroidota bacterium | reverse complement strand
TGAATTTTATTTTCCGATGGGTTTTACAGCGATATAATTATTCTCTCCCATTGTAATTTGAATTTATAAGGGGAGACTATATAGCAACAAACACCAGCAGGCAACATAGGCTATAAGAAATGGCGGTTTTAGTACTAAATTCAAGCTTTTTGCATCTTATGAAGTTTAGTGCTAAAAATCCCCGCCTTCGCAAAGCGGCAAACCGTTAGGAAATTTTTCCTCGAATTATGCAACTTTTAGGTGAATAATGCGGGTTAGAATAACGAAGGCAAAACCATCAATCTCCCGCTATATTATGAAGGCAAAGCATAAACAAGTTCTACTTTGCTCTCGTTACTAAAGAATTGCACATTGCTCATTGATAGAAGGTAAAGCCATCATCTCCCTTTCACGCAGTCTCCAAGTCACAAATTCCCCCTCTTTCCAATTCTCGCAGTCACTCGGTCACACTATTATCTCAGGTACGCAAAATAGTATTTCTCCACTTTTTTCGATAGAAGTTCTATATTAAACATATCGGAAGCGGTTGAAATATCTTTTATGGTACCGTCGGCGAAAAGAATTTTTATGCTCTCGTCATATTCGTTGTACATATCTGTTGCCAACGTATCGGTTGACATGAAATATCTTGCCTCCTCCTGCGAAATGGAATATTTGCGCATAAAGTATTTAGTTTTTTCCTCAACTTCTTTGTTCCGGAAAGGATTATTATCGATATATATTTTAAACAGTTTCCTGTTAATTAAGCCGTTGCTTAGAGTAGATAGAACAATATCGGGATACGATTTCCACACTTTCAAAGAAGTCCATATATCGTTATCGTCAATATTTGTGAAGTGAATCAGAGCATCTTGGTTGTTTATAAAAGCATCTAAGTCAACGTCATTTTTCAGAAAGAAGAGCAACGAAGGCGGAGCAAAAAGAGTTTCGCCGTTTTGCACCAAATATTTCGCCCGTTTTATGGTATTTTTCATCATCTTTTCCGATGCAACGGCAGTTTTATGAAGATAAACCTGCCAATACATAAAACGACGAGCCATCAAAAAGTTTTCAATCGAGTAAATCCCTTTCGACTCGACAACTAACTTATCGTCAACCACATCGAGCATCTTCATAATGCGAGCCGCACCGATTCTGCCTTCGCTTACTCCGGTAAAAAAGCTGTCGCGTTGCAGATAGTCGAGTCTATCCACATCCAACTGACCGCTAACCAATTCGTGAAGAAAACGTTTCGGATAGTTATCGCAGAAAATATCAATTGCCGTTTGCAGTTCTCCATTGTACTCTTCGTTCATCTGCTGCATAAGTAACAGCGATATTTTTTCGTGGCTGACGTTTCGGGTAAGCGTGTTTTCCAATACATGCGACAGTGGCGAGTGCCCTATATCGTGCATCAGTATTGCAGCCAAAGTGCCCCGATACTCCTTATCCGAAAATTCGTGCCCCTTAGCACGTAAATTGTGCAGAGCCGTATCCATCAGATAGGTAGCCCCGATGGTGTGATGAAATCGGGTGTGTTGTGCTCCCGGATATACAAAAGAAGCCAGTCCCAACTGCTTAATCCTGCTCAATCGTTGAATGTATGGGTGTTGAATAAGGTCGTAGATAAAATTGTTGGGAATATTTATCAATCCGAATACCGTATCGTTGATTACCTTACGTTTTTGTGGCATATTGATGTTTCAAGTTTTTTATTGAAAAGAGAAACGGCATACACAAATGATTGTCAGATGGATATGCCGTTTTATTTTTATCTTTTTTAAGTAAGCTAAAGAGCAAAATCAGTATCTTCTGTTTCGCATGCTATTGCCTGTACTTTTTGTTGTTTGAGTTGTTTGGGTTGAAGATTTGGGCTCCTTTGGCTCTTTAGATTTTTTTGTAGAAGCCCTTGGTTTTCTTGTTGTAGTTCTTTTTGCTTTTGTTGTTTCGCTGTTATCTTCATCAGAAACTACTTCTTCCTCTTGTTTATCCTCTTTTTTGGTTGCTTTCGTTTCCTCTTTTTTTGCTGCTCTCTCTCTCCAGAGATTAGTCTCAAACTCTTTCAACTCTTTCTCAATTTTCTCTTGTTTCAGTTTCAACTCTTCGGGTGTAGCTGCTTGTTGAGCAAGAGCCAGATTGCGAAGGTTTGTTGTTTTATAAATCTCCCCTTCGTAATTTCCTTTGCGGAAAAAGTCGTCAATAGTTCCTGTCATTGTGTTGTTCAGGCTCGATGTCATAATCGGCATACGTAGAGTATAAGGTCTTATCTCTTCGTAAGGAATCCAGAATAGCGGATATCTTACCGTGCCCGCTTCATAGTCGCCTTGTCGGTGAATAATGGGGCAGATTGCAAGAGTTTCAATTCCGTAGTTTGATGTTCCGGTTTCGAAAAAGTAAGCCTCTTTCAGATAGTAACCTTGAACCTCGTTGCTTGGGATATCGACATCGTTAATCACCACTTTTCCGTTTTGTATTTCGTAGTAAATGCCAAATCTGTCGAGCAACTCCTTGAAGTCAATTTTATACTCATCGGTAAAAATCTCTCTACCGTCAAGATATTCGTAAGCACTAATTTGATTTTCGGCAAGAAGTTTAAAAATCAT
Organism: Bacteroidota bacterium; assembly: GCA_041846575.1. Classification (GTDB taxonomy): domain Bacteria; phylum Bacteroidota; class Bacteroidia; order Bacteroidales; family Dysgonomonadaceae; genus JBGZFC01. The sequence goes on along the minus strand of JBGZFC010000060.1, from coordinate 5,434 downwards.
TGTAAACAGATTCATTCTGTCCTGTTCGGGTACAACCGGATAGTAAAGGGGGGCGTTTTGCTCCTTTTCCAAGTCAAGATAACGATATATTTCGCGTAGCCATTTAGCTTCGGATATGTTTGATGTTTGCGTTCTGTTTTTTTGTGCAGCACGTATCGATAGTCCGATAGAACTATCGGCAGCTTTCTTCTGGTTTTGGTTTGTCAGCCTGTCTCGAGCCGACTCTTGCGCCAGAGTTACTCCCGAAAACGCGCATGCCAAAAATATTATAATTGCTGTTCTTTTCATATTGTTTGTCTCAAATTTAGTTGACTCTTACTTCTATTACTGCTATTTCTCTCTCCGTACCGTCAGGTCCGATTGCTTTTACGCCTGAAATATAGAAATATTTACCTCGTTGCAGGCGACGAATTTGCTCTTTTTGTCTTTCCGAGAACTGACTTCCCTGCGATACTTCGGGAATTGCGTTACCCATCGAGTCGAAAAATACGGTTTTAAAACTTGTTACTCTAAACGGTATATTTAAAATGCCGTCGTCTATTGCCGCCTTTATTCCTCCTGCGTTTACCAATACCGCTTTCGACAGAGCACCACCTTTAAACATAGCCGGGTTACCGTTGTTGTCGGTGTACTCGATATATGGAGTAGGGTCGGGTAGAGGTCTTACTCTGAACACTTTGTTTGCCAATTCGCGACTCTTTCCGTCAGCCGTTTTTGCCGAAATGGCGATTGTAACATCTTTTCCTACAGCGGTTGGTTTTGCTACCCACAGATTCCCTTTTCTTGTAAGAGAGCCGTTGCTCATTGTTGCCGATACATCTTGCGGTGCAAATCCGGGAACTGAAATACTTATCTCGTTATCGATTCCGGCATAAAGCACATTCATAAGTGTGGGGGCAATTGTAGCCATCGGTTCTATTACGGTATATTCGTCGGAGAATGTTCTTCTCATAAAGGAGCCGTCACCCGAAATCATTTCTATATAACCTTCCACCGGAAAAGTTCCAACGTTACTTGCTCCTGCTGTGAAGATTCCGTTTGCTGCAACATCCAGAGTTTTTCCGTTTACGAAAATATTGGGCGTTTGCGTTGAGTCTTCTGCCGAAAGCACAATTTTAGCTCTGTATGCTCCTCCTTGTATTATCACTTTAGATTCAGGAATTACATAAGCGTTTATTCTGTTTACTCTAAAGTCGCCGACGTCCACGCTGTTGAGGAGAGTTGTTAATGCTTCTCCTTCCGATGAGCGGATGTCGTTTTGCATTTTAGAGAGAATGGTTATAGATGCAGAAAGCGGCATATTTTCGAAAAGATACTGCTCCCAGTTTTTATTTAACGCCTTTTTGGGCGGAGTTGTACTCAGATTTTTCTCGATAATTTCTCTGTGCTTCGGATTGTGTACATATTTAGTTATAGTCTCTCTATATCTGTTTATGCTCTCTTTTAGTTTTGCACCCTCTTTTGTTACGGGCGAAAGCATTACCAGCGAAGCCGCATCAATATTATCTTTGTTTTTTATATTATTAATATCTCCGTGTTTTCCGTCAGCATTTTTTACCATTCTGATTTTCAAGTCCTGAATGTAATTAACGAGCGAGTCGCTCATACTTTTTACATCCTTCCCTAAGTTGTACCACTCGCCGGCTTTTTCAGGGTTTTGCTTATTATAGGTTTCCAATTCGCTCATAATCAACAGATTTCTGTCTTGCATATTTGCAGATGAATCATTGATGCTGTCTTCTATAATATCAAATCCGATAAGTACTTCTGCCGATACGTTGAGTGCCAACATAGAGATGAAAACCAGATACATCAGGTTAATCATCTTCTGACGCGGAGAATTTGGACTGTTAACTGCCATTTCTAAGGATTACTTATTGGGTTAATTGATGATTGAGCATAAGGATCGTGGTTTATAGGCATATTTACTGTCATTGCTTGCAGTAAACGGCTGTAAACCTGGTTAAGCTCTTTTATCTGTTGAGTCATTCTCTCGGTTTCACGTTTGAAAACCGCACTATCGGGCACAGAGCCGTCATACATGTGTTTTATTCTGCTCAAGCCGTTGTTTATATGGTCTAATGTGTCTATCTGACCACTAATGCTCTTGAGTTGAATTTCGTAGATTGTATTCAGCCCTGCAATATTGCGGTTCAGACTTTCCATTTGTTGGACGTAACCTACCGAACTTTGGCTCAAGTTTTGAGAATTGTTGATTATATGTTCGTACGATGCTTGCAACGATTCGGAAATTTTGGTAAGAGTTTCCGTTGCTTCAGCAAATCTTTGTACACTGTCTGTTACAGATGAAAGTTGACCTACATGGTCGTCTGCGGCAATAGGAGTGTAAGTTGTTCTGGTTTGGTTTTGAGAGCCTGAATTCTCATAGTTCTCACCGGTAGCAGAGGCGTGGCTAACTCCAAAATTACCTTGTGGCATACCTGCCGATGTTCCTAACTTTGAAAAATCGAAACTATCTTCATTGCTGCCCGGGTTTAGCACCGGAAATACTTTACCCCAATCGTAATCTCTGATAGGTGTATCGAAAGCGGAGATAACGAAAACAAATGCCTCGGTTACCATACCTATGAATAGCATTGTATTACCAAAAGGTAAGTGCAAGATTTTAAACATTGCACCTAATATAACGATAGCTGCTCCGAAACTATATGCGAAGTTCAATGCCCGTTTGCCACGGGGTGTTTGAAGTAATGCTTCAATTTTGTTTTTATATTTCTTTACCATTGTATTTGAAAGTGATTTATTTTCTTCTTGATTTTGCAAAACCTATTTGCGACCTTACACATCTAAAGCCAATATAAGATCTTCCCACGTTTTGATATTCCCAGTCGCGCATATCCGAACGGATAAATGTAGAAACATCTTTCCACGAACCGCCTTTTATAACTTTTCGTTTCAGTGAATACGGGTCTTCAGGTGCTGCGTTGTAACTGTATTCGGGGTTCATATCGTTCATTATTTGATTTCCCGATTCGGTATAGCTTGTCGATGTCCACTCGGCAACGTTACCCGCCATGTCGTACAATCCGAATGAGTTAGGCATAAAGCTTCCCACTCTGTTTGGAATCAGGTGGCTGTCGGCAGTATATTCGCCTTCTCCCGGTTTGAAGTTTGCCATAAAACAATCATCTTTATTCTTAGTATTATCTGCATCCCAGGGGAATTTGTTTTCGGTTTTTCCTGTTCTTGCCGCCATTTCCCATTCCGCTTCGGTCGGTAATCTGTATTGCTCAAAATGATGTACATTTTTTCCCATTCCTTTTTTCAGGAATAGTGTTCGCCATTCGCAAAAAGCAACTGCCTGTTCCCAAGATACGCCAACCACAGGATATTCGCTGTAACCGTCGTGAGCAAAATATGTTCGCATATACGGTTCGTTGTACGAATTGTTGAAGTCGTTTACCCAACAAGTTGTATCCGGATAGATATTGATAATTCTGGTATGCAAAAAATCGTAGTATCCACTTAGAGGTCTGTTGATGGTAATATTAACCGGACGTCCGTTCTCATCTATATAAGCCGTATCTTTCGAAATCATGATAACCTCATTTGGGTCAACTTTGATGTCGGTGTTCAGATTACGCTCTTGCGGATTCAGTCTGTGCATTCTTTTTGCTGCTTCGGTTGCGTCGTACCACTCATATTTGAAGTTCATCTGCCTTGCATCAAGCATTTTCTCTTTTGTAATCGGATGAACGAAATATACACTGTTTATGGCAGCCTCCTCCTCTTCGGTGTTACGTGTCCAGGGAATCGGAATGCTCCAGTTGAGAGTTGGAGGAACAGGGTCTCCGTATTCGTTTTCCGTTATGCGATAGAAATCATCGCCTGCGTATGCAGGGTCAGCCAATCGTTCACGAATAATCGAATCGCGCACCCAATAAACAAATTGTTTGTACTCAGAGTTGGTAATTTCGTGTGCGTCCATCCAGAAATTATCCACCGAAACTCCTCTCACCGGAATAGAGATACCCCAAAGAGAGTCCAAATCGGAAGGTCCCATCTGATAACTTCCTCTCGAAACTAAAACCATGCCGTAAGGAGTAGGTTCTGTCCAACTTCTACCTCCGCCAACACCAACAAGTTCGCCTCCGCTGCTGCTTGTGCTTTTCCCTCCACTACTGCAGGAGGCAAGGATTGTTGCAAATAATATCAAATAAAAGATTTTCTTCATCAATATTGAATTTTTCTTTATAATAATCTTATACTTTTATATGGTTGATTCTTTTTAGCAAATAGCTCAAACGGGAACCGATATCTGAATGAGATTTCGTGGTTCCCTTTACTTAATTTTCCAATGCCGGATGTGTACAAATCGTATGCATATCCCAACTCTACTCCCTGTATCGATATTCCTGCTATAAACGAGTAACCGTCACTGTTTCGCCATGACGCACCCAATGAAAAGCGGTTGTCGTAGTCAATAAGCAGAGTTGCTTGTACATTTGTAATATTTTTTAAATCGGTTTGTACCCAAACCAACGGCTGTAAATGAAATAACGTTCCGGGCACCTTTATATTGCATCCGCCCGTAAAATAATATGTTCGCGGAATATGTGTTCGGGTAGAGTCTCCCGATATGTGATTGCCATGTTCTATTTGTTGAGCGATTGTGTCGTTTATCGAATAGTAGGTTGGCTCTAATATGTGGTTGGCACTTACACCAAGGTACACATTCTTTGAAGTCCACGATATTCCCGCATTCAAATCGAAAGTCTTTTGAGTTGTCGGGTTTACCAACAGACTGCTCTGTCCGCCTCCCGATGTTGAGTCCGGAGGTACGGTGTAGCTGTGCGGGTCGAAATTCAAATCATACAATCCTGCTTGCACACCTGCGTTGATATACCCTTTCCACAATTTTTGCTTGTATGTATATTGTGCCGCGTATAGTGTGTTGCGAATATTGTTCTCAATATTTTCGGAATATACAACCAATCCTACTCCGTGGCGAAGTCCGAAAAATTCTACCGGACTGTCGGCAGTAATCAAAAGGCGGGTAGGAGCATTCTTCACATTTGTCCATTGAAGTTTGTACAACCCCGCAGTTTGAATTTTATCGGTTTCTCCCGCGAAAGATGGATTGTAAAAAGTTTTTACTTTCCAATGCTGACTAAACGGCAAGTCCCATTGAGCCTGCAATTTAACTGTGCTCAGCACTAAAAAAACTATTAGAAACGATATATTCCTTTTTTTCATTTGTAGAATAAAACTGATAATTGCCGAAAAAATTGTATTTCTCGGGTAAAAATATTTAAATTATGTGCGATTATTTAGGAGACGATGGCTTTTTGTCAATGAGTAATGAGCAATTAGTAATTAACGTCAGTTCGATGTAAGATAAAAGGATAAAAATGTAGCAATCAAGCAATAAATAAGGTAATAAGGTATAGTTGAAATAAATAAGGTTTTTAAT
>JBGZFC010000059.1:0-7036 GCA_041846575.1 Bacteroidota bacterium | reverse complement strand
GGCGGCAACGGCTTGGAACTTGAAGAAAATGATGGAAAGACTCAAAGAGAATTTCTTGAATTTTATTTTCCGATGGGTTTTACAGCGATATAATTATTCTCTCCCATTGTAATTTGAATTTATAAGGGGAGACTAAATATAATGACGAAATAAACCGAGCATCATGGCTTTGAGCCACACTATTATCGGTGGAAATAAATAGAAAAACGCATCTGGAGATTTTCCGGGTGCGTTTTTTGTAAGTCTTGTTTTTTGCCTCTTTTGTATAAAAAAAGGTATATTAGCAAATTCGTGAATTATTCAATCTTACTCTTTCTCGCCAACAGATAATAATCCAACATTACCATAGCAGCCATTGATTCTACCACAGGCACTACACGCGGCAAAACACAAGCATCATGTCTTCCCCGATTTTTCAGAAGTGTTTGATTGCCTTCTAAATCTACGGTATGCTGTTCGATAAGGATTGTTGCCACAGGTTTGAATGCCACTCGAAAATAAATATCTTCTCCATTTGATATACCTGCCTGAATTCCTCCCGAATGGTTTGTAGAAGTGATTATTTTTCCATTGTCATTAACAAAAGGGTCGTTTAACTCCGAGCCTTTTCTGCTGACATCGAAACCGCTGCCATACTCAAATCCCTTTGCTGCATTTATGCTCAGCATAGCATTTCCCAATGCGGTATGCAGTTTCCCGAAAACAGGTTCTCCAAGTCCAACGGGAACATTTTGTATTATGCAGGTAACCACTCCGCCTATTGTATCTCCCTCGCTCTGAATTTTGCGGATATACTCAATCATCTCTTCCGCTTTCTGCAGGTCGGGGCATCTGACTTGTGTGTTTTCAATATTAGATAAATCGTATTTGCGATAATCTGCATCAAGTTTAATTTCGCCCACTTGCGAAGTATAAGCACAAATTGATATGCCCAACTTTTGCAGGCACAATTTGGCAACGGCTCCGGCAACAACACGCGATACCGTTTCCCTTGCCGACGAACGCCCTCCTCCCCGATAATCTCTTATACCATACTTTTGCTGATAGGTGTAATCGGCATGTGAGGGTCGATATACCTTTTTCAATTCATCGTAGTCTGACGACTTCTGATTTTCGTTCTTAACGATAAATCCGACAGGCATTCCGGTAGTTTTTCCTTCAAAAGTTCCGGAAAGAATCTGTACTTTATCATTTTCTTTACGCGAAGTTGTAATACGCGACTGTCCTGGACGACGTCTATCGAGTTCGCTTTGAATAAAATCAATATCCAACTCTATCCCCGGCGGACATCCGTCAATAACACCGCCAACAGCTTCGCCGTGCGATTCTCCGAAGGATGTTAGTCTGAAAATATTTCCGAATGTATTCATGAGACATAATATACAAGAATCAAGACACAAGACTTTTTTATTTACGATTTATTTGGTCGCTGTCGCGTGAATCTTTTCGCGTGGTAATAACTCTCAACCAGCTTCCGATATTCGACTTTGGTCTTCGGAGAAAAAGATTAGATGTTTTACTTCGTTCAATATTACAAAAAAATCAATGATAACGCTTTTGCTACCGCCTCGTTATTCTATAAAATATTTTTGTTTAAACAGCAGTATCAAAAGTAAAGCATATCACTATGTCGTCATACCAAATGTAGCTTTTAGCGGAATGAAGTATCTGTTTTTTTGGATGCAAGACACAAGAGCCAAGACTTAAGACATTTTTATAATATTTCCTACAAAAGCTGACAGCCAACAGCTAAGAGCTTATAAAATAGATTCTTCCCTTCGCGTTCAGAATTCGCAGAATCGCCCTTAGGCAATGACAGAAACGAACGAATGTTGAGCTTTTGAGACATCCCCTTAATAAATCGTAAATCTGAAATTTTAAATCTATTAGTGATTAACAGCCACTACAACCGTGGCAACTACCACCACAACCTTCGTGTTCATGCAAAAGTGCTGCCACCTCTTCTTCTGTAAGATCACGCACCTCTAATATTTCGCCTTCAAAATGAAGTGTTTCGCCCGCTAACGGATGATTAAAGTCCATAGTTACAGAATCTTCCGTAATGGACACGATAGAGCCTGTCAATCGGTTACCATCGTTATCCATCATAGGCAGAGAGTTTCCTTCGAAAAGCATCTCGTCATCTATTTTTCCATCCACTTCAAAGATATTTTTCGGCAAATCAATAATTCTGTCTTCATAAAACTCACCATAAGCCTCATCGGGTGTAAGAGTAAACTTAAATTTTTCTCCTGCCGAAAGTCCTTGCAAGTTATCTTCGAAAGATTTTAACATTGTATTTGTTCCAAAAACAAAATCCAATGGTTGCTCGGCAGTTGCACGCTCCATAAATTCTTGTTCTTCTCCTTCACCCACTCTCAAGTCGTATGTAAGTGATACGAATTTGTTGTCAGAAATTTTCATCTTAGTTCTATTTATTTTTTGTAATTAATTTATTAATAGTTATAACAATAAAACGCTGTTTGAAGTTTATTGTTGTATTGCTTCTTTCAGATTATTAAGTGCTTGTTCCAATATTGTTCGCGGTGTACCCACGTTTAGACGCATAAAACCTTCGCCCTCTTTTCCGAATGTAGAGCCGTCGTTTAAAGCTAATTTTGCTTTCTCAACAAAGAGTTCGTTCAATTGCTGCTGCGTCAAACCCAATTGGCGACAATCGAGCCAGATTAAAAACGATGCTTCGGGTCTTACAATCTTTATTTGAGGAATATTCTCTTCAATAAAACGCTCTACAAAATCGACATTTCTTGCAACATATTGCATTGCCTCATCCAGCCATTGGTCGCAATTGTTGTATGCTGCTTCGGCTGCGGTATATGCAAATATAGTTCCCCTGTCTAACTCGCGTGGTGTCAGATAATTTAAAAATTTTGTTCTGATTTCGGGATTGTGAATAATAGAAAACGAACTGACAATACCTGCAATATTGAAAGTTTTACTCGGAGCCATCAGCGTTATGCTGTTTTGTCTTGCTTTTTCCGAAACGGTGGCAAATGGAGTGTGCGTAAAACCGGGAAGTGCCAAATCGGCATGTATTTCGTCTGATACAAGCAAAATATTGTTGGCATAACAAATCTCCGCCAATTGCTCAAGCTCGCTCTTTTTCCATGTTCTTCCTCCCGGATTGTGAGGATTACACAAAATGAGCACTTTGCATCTGTTTTCATCAACAATTTCTTTCAATCCTTCAAAATCAATCTCAAATTTACCATCTTTCAAGATTAATGGATTGTTAATAATTCTACGTTTTAACAAACTTGTAACTGCCTGAAATGGGGGATAAACAGGTGGTTGAATAATAACAGCATCACCCGGTTCGGTAAACGTGTCCAAAGCGAAAGCAATACCTTTTACCACACCCGGAATAAATGTTATCTCCTCTTTTTTGACATGATAATCGTGTCTTCGATCGAGCCAACCGATAATTGAATAGTAATAGCCTTCAGATGCGCCCGTATATCCAAAAACACCATGTTTGCATCTATTTATCAATGCTTGTGTGATTTCGGGAGGTGTTAAGAAATCCATATCTGCTATCCACAACGGGATAAGTTCTGTGTTGCCGAACAAATCTTTCAATAGCGTATATTTTAACGCGTTTGTTTTGGTGCGGTCAATAATTTCATCGAAATTGTATTTCATTTTTCTGTGATTTTTAATAATAACTACTTTGTATGTGTCTATTGTTTCTTGCTCTTGTGCCTCCGAAATAGAGTGTTTCAGTAGCCAATCCAAGTACAAACTGATGCGATAATATATTAGTATTCAAGCTATTCACATTTGTAATATAATAATTGCCTAAATATCCTATTCTAAATGTATGTTTTCGGGCATGAATATCTACCGTGAAATAGTTTGTCAAACTATATTGATTGTACAGAGAAGCTAATTTCACTACACCCGAACTGTTTCCTAACGAAAATATCTCGTAATATGACTGTCCGTATTTTGGTGAAAATAGAACTCCAATAAAAGGAGTGCTCATCTGCCAACGGAATGTAAATCTTTTCCAATTATATATGCCCATTACCGAAAGGTGAAGATTTGTTGATGTCTTTATTGAAACTGGATTGTTTGAGTTGCGATTGTTGTAAAGTCCGCCCAGAGACAGGTCTAAACCGCCTCCGCCCAAAATTCGCATAGAATTGTTTTTGAAAAAATCATAAAACGAGTTTAAATTATATGATATATTTCCATAAAAATAATTAGCCGTACCAACAGGATTTGAACTTATTGCCGATTGAAACAAAAACTGCTGTTGTATAATGAGTTTATCTTTCAAAAAGAATGAAGGAGAAACGCGGTCGTGCAAAATAGATATAGTTGTTCCGTTATATTTCAGAGGCGAAAGATAGCTGTCGTAAAGCCCCACTCCACCAACGCCAAAGAGTGTGGATTTGTTTATAGGCTTATATACATCTTCGTGAGCTTTAACCGGTGTCGAGAAAGTTATTATTATCAAAATAAATATGCTTTTTAATATCGATATTTTTTTAGCTATCATTGCTTTTTCTAACTATTATGTTTACAATACGTTGCTGATTGCTTTTTCTTTCAATTTTAAAATCTCTTCTAAAACATCAACACTGTTTTCCGACAGATTTATCCAATTTATCTCTTTATCTCTTCTAAACCAAGTCATCTGTTTACGGGCATAAATTCGGCTGTGCTGTTTTATCTTTCCAATTGCAAAATCAAGTGTACAATTGCCATCAAAATAATCAAATAACTCTTTGTAACCAACTGTGTTTAGAGAATTTAGATGTCGTTGCGGATAAAAGCCGCGAGCTTCGTCTATCAACCCGTCATGCACCATTTCGTCAACACGCAAATCTATTCGGTTGTATAATTCGACTCGCTCACGTTTAAGCCCGACTTTCACGATACGAAAAGGACGCTCTTTTTTCGGATTTGTACGCAACGCAGAATATGGCTTTCCGGTCATAAGACATACTTCCAAGGCGTGAATCAAACGTTTCGTATTTTTTAAATCTACAACACCGTAAAAGACAGGGTCTAACAGTTTTAGTTGTTGACGAATCGTATCAAGTCCCTCTGTTTTATATATGTTTTGAATATCTTGTCGCAGTTTGTCATCAATATTCGGAATTTCGTCTATTCCTTTACAAACTGCATCTATATAGAGCATTGAGCCGCCTGTCATTATCACAACATCGTGACTTTGGTGCAAATTCTCTAAAAGAGCTATCGTCTCATCTTCAAATTGGCTTGCGCTATAGTACTCGTCAGGTGATAGCTTTGCTATGAAATAGTGCCGAACACGTGACAGTTGCTCCGCATTTGGCGCAGCAGTACCTATCGTTAAACCTTTATATATTTGTCGTGAATCTGCCGAAATTATCGGACACGCAAGTCTCTCGGCTGTTAGTAAACTCCATTCTGTTTTACCAACTCCCGTAGGTCCGAGCAGCACGAGCAGAGTTTTCATTAATACAGATCAATTTCTTCTTGAGTATCGGGCAAGTCGTCTAATCCGTCAAATCCCTCACGGTCAATCTCATCCATATTGTAAGACTCATCCCCAAAAAAAGATTCACCCAAATCGCTCGTAGCTGCTTCGCTCCGAATATCATCGATACATATTATCTGTTGCGGTGCATTACCTGACGACATTGTACACTGAGGTTTATCTAAGTTTTTTCCGGTTATTATTTCAGCTAACTCAATATATAATGCTCTCTCGTTTATATAGTCAAAAACATACATTAGTTTTTGTTTTTCGTCTTCAAGAAAATCGTTTAAAACACACTCTTTCATTGTGTATGAATCCTCATCGGAATAAGTATCCATCTCAATCAATGTGACCTCCAGCTTTTTACGCCAGTTCTCATCACACAGATAAAAAGAAGCCATCTCTTTCTCATCAAAACCGGTGCAATCCAATATTGCTTGATAAAAATCTAAGAATGTGTCGTTTGAATCAATTTTTATCTCTCTTTTGAAATCCTCAACTTCATCAGATAAAACCAAAAATCTAAATATCATAATTCGTTGTTTTTTTATTTTGATGCTTCAAAGATAAGAAAAGATTGGTAAATATGTACAATTTTAAAAATGATTGTTTAAAAAATCTATAAACCGATTGAGATTTGAGGGTTTTGAAGGGAGAACAAAAACAATGAGCAAATGTGCGAATATGACGATGTGCCAATGCTGGGAATGTTGATTGTTTTCCCTGTCATTTCGCACGCAGTTAGAAATTTGTTTAGATAGTTCTGAGTTACAAATTACATGGTACACCAATCATCATTTATCATTATAAAAAAAGGTTCAAAGTTCGGGAATACCCGACTAATTGTTCATTGTTAATTAGACATTGTCAATTCTTTTTGATTGCTGTTTTTGAATTACTTATCTCAATCTTTAAAGAAATATTGCATTATTGTTTTATTTTTTTGATAAAGTTGTTGGTAGATTCAGAAATATATACTACTTTTGCATCACTTTTCTGAGAAGAAACAGAAAATTCTTCCTTAGCTCAGTTGGTTAGAGCACCTGACTGTTAATCAGGGGGTCCTTGGTTCAAGTCCAAGAGGAAGAGCAAAACGAAAATTTTGAAAAATTTTTTTTAATTCTTCCTTAGCTCAGTTGGTTAGAGCACCTGACTGTTAATCAGGGGGTCCTTGGTTCAAGTCCAAGAGGAAGAGCAAAGGACTGCCTAAATATTGTAGGCAGTTTTTTTTGTATTTATATGTTTGCCTTATATTATTATACAATCCGAATTAAATCATTGTTATAAATATTTTAATTTTACTTTGAATTGATTTATTGTAAAGGATTTTAGTGATTACTCCGGATAAATGGCTTGGAAAGCCCAATTTTCATAACCGTATGTAGTTGTTTCAAAAGCAATGCACATCACTGAGTTGTCATACCAAATTGAGCTTTTAGCGGAATGAAGTATCTGTTTTTTTTAGAAGCAATACACAAGAGCAAAGACATAAGACATTTTTATAATATTTTCTGCAAAAACTGACAGCCGAAAGAACAGATT
>JBGZFC010000058.1:0-13829 GCA_041846575.1 Bacteroidota bacterium | reverse complement strand
TTAATGCTGTCGTGGTTTTATATTGCCCTTCATATTTTTTAAAATAGTAGGAAAGATATTCTTTTACCAGTTGGTCTAACACCTGTTTGTTGCCAATATTAACTTTGGGCGGATGCTCATACAGCAGGTATGCCGGAGTTGATTTTGTAAAAATATTATTTTTATTGTAAACTATATAAAGAGATGGTGCATTCCTTTGGATATAAGTGTTGTTTTTGCCCTTTATCTCTTGTGATAATTGCGCAAAGACCGTATTGCTAAAACTAAGCAGTATAGCTATAAAAATAAATTGAAATGTTTTCATATTGTATTAAAGCATATTCGCCTCTTGATGATTGTTTTTTGACATAAAAAAGTGGCAAATTAACTGTTTTTATTAATACCTTTTGGTAAATATACATATAATTTACCGTTTTTTTTTAATATTAAGCCTATTTTTTGTCATTATTAACTCATGCTTAGATGTTTTTATATTATGTTATTATTCGTTTTGTAAATCTATGGCTCTATATAGAATATATTGTCCTACCCACGTTGAGCCTTGAAACTCTCGTAGCTGCTTGTTGAAATCTAATTTCACACTACTACTTAAAATTGCCTGCTCAAAATCTTCAATAACAGAAATGGGTAAAATACCTATTTCACGCGGATAGGCTATAAGAACATCTTTTATCTTGCCGTTAATATCAGAAAAGAGTGAAATATTCAAAAAAGTAATGGTATCAAATCGTCCCTGATATTTTTTAAAGTATGGAGACAGATATGTTCTTACCAATTGGTCTAATACCGATTTATTTCCTATTTTAACGGGTGGAGTATGTTCAAAATGCAGATATGCCGGAGTGGATTTAGTAAAGATATTGTTTTTATTATAAACCACATAAAGAAATGAAGTGTTTCTTTGAATATATATATTATTTTTACCCTGCACTTCAATAGTGTCTTGTTGTGCGAAAACTGTATTGCTAAAACCAAGCAATATAGCTATAAAGATAAATTGAATTGTTTTCATTTTGTTTTGTTATTTGTTACAATGTCGATTTGCTTGATTGAATAACGCTTGAATGGCGGAAGTACCGTAAGCCGCATTACCGTATATGTACCCTTTGTTTTTATTGTATGAAATACTTACATCGCCAAACACATTCGAGAAAAACAGAAAATTATTTGTATCGATTGTTGACGGGTAGCTTGTTCCATTATTTGTTAAATTTTTCAACCAACCTAAATATTGTTTTTCATAATCAGGAATCTTCATTGAAATACAAGCCCAACTATACAAGGGTGCTAAATTAGTGTTTCCTCCAACCTCTATAAACATCAGTATATCTTGTATAAGCGCTACTTCAAACTCCATCATCCCCGCCTTATCGCCGAAAAGAGTCATGTTGTAATACTCTTTTTGAAAAAGATGTATCCATTCGTGCGAAAGGTTTTCGGAATTAATATTGGCACTATTCCAAAAGGTAAGGTCTCCATGATTGTTAATTCCCGCCTGTCCTCCATAATTGGGATTCATGTTGATATTGTTTAATTGAACTCCATTTTGCATCAGATAGTTATCTATGGTTTCATAAAAACAGTTTTCTCGCATATCTTCATAAGCCTCGTTTAACCTATCAGTATCTTCATTACTCAAATTATTTTCTCCTTTAAATAATTTTTTCAAATTAGAATTTAACTCAGAACCGGCCGGTGGTGGATTTCCTCCTCCGCCTCCACCTCCATTAAAATATCCTTCGCCACTACCATAGTCATAACCTCCACCACCTATGTTCTCATCCGGATTAAATTGTGTGAACACCACAAACGACCAATAATGCCATCCGGTACTAAACTCTGAGAAATTTCCATTGTACTCTACGCCAATAAATCCTTCAACTCCAACGGTAACAGTTACCCATCCCTTAGAAGAAGGTCGCTTTTCCCCCAATACATATCGTACTCCATTTACAGAAGGTCTGTTATAAACTTCTTGTGTAAAGTAATCGAATACCCATAAATCGTTTTGTACAACTTTCCTTTTAGAAACAGGATAATATTCTATGTAATTATCCGTAATTTTAAAGAGCCAAACGGTTTCAACATCTTTATACATATGATTAACTATTGGCACAAATAGCAAAATATGAGTTCTGTTTTCTGATATAACTGCCTTTTCCCATTCCGGTAATCCGTATTTTTGTTTGAAAGCAGTTATAAATTCGGAAGAGTCATTCTTTTCTCTCAAATAGCCAATAACGTTAGCAACTAACATATCCCTTTTTCCATAATGGAAAAAAGTGTCAGCTTCTACTTTTGTTGCATTTTCATATATATCGTCTTTCTGGCATCCTGTCCAAAAAATTATTACGCTGCATACAAGCAGCGTAATAATTAAATGTTTTCTATGCTTCATAAAAGATTATTTCTCCAAGCTTAAAATTCTTCTTGCATCTGCCGGAGTCGCGATTTCTCTACCCAACAGTTTTGCCATTTGCACGACTTTGTCCACAAGTTCGCCGTTCGATTTTGCCAATACTCCGCGTGATAGATACAGGTTATCTTCAAATCCTACACGTACGTGTCCGCCCATCACAATAGTGGGAACAGCAAGCGTAAAGGCATTGCGTCCTATCCCGGTAGCTGTCCAGGTAGAGCCTGCGGGAATATTTTTCACTAGCCAAACTAAGTTTTCTACTGTTGCAGGTGTACATCCGGGAACACCAAGCACGAAGTTGAATTGCATCGGAGCACCGGGTACTTCGCCTTTGGCAGCCATACGAACGATGGTATCTAAGTGTCCCATTTCGAAACATTCGTATTCGGGTTTGATATTGTTTTCAATCATTCGTTTTCCGAAAGCACGCATCATAGGCATGGTGTTTTCGAATACTTCGTCGCCAAAGTTGCAAGTTCCGCAATCGAGAGTTGCCATTTCGGGAAACAGTTCGGTTGGTTGTAAACGCTCTTCGGCTGTCATACCTACGGCTCCTCCGGTAGAAGGAATCAAGATAACATCGGGACGTTCTTTTTTAATGGCATCCATACAAATGCGGAAACGTTCTTTGTCTTGTGTAGGTGTACCATCGTCTTCACGCACGTGAATGTGTACTATGGCAGCTCCTGCATCGTAAGCCGAAACAGCTTCACGTACAATTTCTTCAACTGTATAAGGTACTGCCGGATTGTGTTCTTTTGTTACTTCTGCTCCGCAAATTGCGGCTGTGATAATTAGTTTCTCCATTGTAATTTTTTAGTAAACGGGTTAATAGTAAACGTGTAAACAAACATTAAGCATTGTTTTTGCGTTGGCATTTTTTCGGTACCACGCATGTTCCGCTTGCACGGCATACTAATATCGGTTCTTCCAATACATCGGCTGCCGATTCTGAGATATCTGTACGAGGTGCGATTACTTTGCGTGCCTCGAAAGTCATTTTACGTGAAGAATTACCTGTACTCACGATTTCGCCGGTAGCTTCAATGTAATCGCCGGCAAAAACCGGAGCAAGAAATTCTACATTGTCATAAGCCACAAAAAGTCCTTCGTCGCCATCGTTGATAATGAGCAATTCAGTAGCTACATCGCCAAAAAGTTGAAGCATTTTTGCTCCGTCAACCAAGTTGCCTCCATAGTGGGCATCATGTGCGCTCATGCGCAATCTGATAAGAGATTTTTTCATCGTTTTTTTAATAATTTATGATTAATGTACTATGTAATCTACAAATATATGTGGTGTGTGAATGCTTTCCGGTGGCAATGTTCCCACTTCATCCATCTCTTTGATTTCGGCAATTACCGTATCGGCTGCCATTGCCATAAGGGGATTGAAGTTTTTTTCGGTTCCTTTGTAGATAAGATTACCCCACGTGTCGCCATGATGTGCGCTGATAAGAGCAACATCGGCTCTAAGTGGTTTTTCCAACAGGTAATCTTTGCCGTCAACGGTTACTGTTTGTTTGTCCTCTTCAATCACGGTGCCCAATCCTACAGGTGTAAGTACACCGCCTAACCCGGAACCGCCACAACGGATGCGTTCGGCAAGAGTTCCTTGCGGGCTAAATTCTATTTTCATTTCTCCGTTGTTCATTTTTCGTCCCGAATCGGGGTTAGTACCGATATGTGATACGATTAATTTTTTAACTTGATTGTTGGAGACCAGTTTACCGCATCCTTTGTCAGGAAATCCTGAATCGTTTACGATTAATGTCAAATCTTTTACTCCCGATTTTACCAATTCGTCGATAATGCTTTCGGGTGTTCCGTGTCCCAAAAATCCGCCAATCATCACGGTCATTCCGTCTTTAACTTTGGCGGCAGCGTCAACGCTAGAAATAAGTTTATTTGTCATGCTTTGTTGTGTTATTTATTTAATATTCTGATTGTTGTGATTGCTTCCTAATGCAGTGATTATAGACAAAACAAATTTTATCGTTTTTGTTGCCGATATTGTAATCATTCAACGGTAACGATAAAAAAAGATGAAAATAAAATCATTGCTTCAGTTTTTTCGATAAACCATACATCTTTACAAAAATAAGATTTTTTTTTGTAAGAGCAGCTATTTTCCTGTTTTTATTTTAAAATAGACACAAGAGGCAAGACGAAAGACAAAGACAAAGGACTTTGAAAAAAATGCGTACCTCAAAAAATTGTGATACGCATCTATTTATAACATTAAGATTGTTGAAATTAAGCCTATTATTGATCTCCTGCAGCTACTTCGCAAAGGCAGGAAACTAAGTTGCGGTCGCCGTAAGCGTCATCTACGCGAGCGACATTAATCCAGAATTTGTTTTCTGCAACAAATGGAAGAGGATAAACTGCTTTACTGCGAGGATATGCATGTTTCCACTCATCTGCAACAATTTCGTATTCAGGGTGTGGAGCATTTACCAATACGTTATCTTCTAACGTGTATTTTCCTCCCTTAACTTCCATTATCTCTTCGTAGATTTGAAGCATAGTGTCAACAAAGCGGTTTAATTCGTTTAAGCTTTCACTTTCGGTAGGTTCAATCATAAGTGTTCCGTGAACCGGGAATGAGAGCGTCGGAGCATGATATCCGTAGTCCATCAGACGTTTTGCAATATCGGCTTCACTTATGCCTGTTGTACTCTTTATATTACGACATTCAAGAATCAGTTCGTGACCAACTCTGCCTTTAGAGCCGCGATATACAATTCCATAGGTATCTTTCAGTTTTTCAGCCAGATAGTTTGCATTTAAGATTGCAGTTTCTGTAGCTTCTCTCAAACCTTCCGCACCCATCATTCTGATATATCCGTAGGTAATTGTTGCTACTCCGGCACTACCGTAGGGCGATGATGCCACTGTGTTTTCTTCTTTTGATAGCATAACCGGATGACCGGGTAAGAATGGCACTAAGTGTTCTGCTACGCAGATTGGACCAACTCCGGGACCGCCACCGCCGTGAGGTATTGCAAATGTTTTATGTAGGTTGAGGTGACAAACGTCTGCGCCGATGGTTCCCGGATTGGTAAGACCTACTTGTGCATTCATATTTGCTCCGTCCATATACACTTGTCCGCCTGCTTCATGAATCATGCGACACATCTCTCTAATTTCCACTTCAAAAATACCGTGAGTAGAAGGATATGTTATCATGTAAGCAGCTAAATTATCGCGATGTTCATCAACTTTTTGACGTAAATCGTTCATATCAACATTTCCTTTTTCATCGCTTGCTACTATAACCGGCGTATATCCGGCTTGTACAGCACTCGCAGGGTTAGTTCCGTGAGCAGAAGCGGGAATCAATACGATATTACGATGTCCTTGACCAATGCTTTCTTGGTAAGCTGCAATTGTTATTAGTCCGGCATATTCTCCGGCTGCTCCCGAATTTGGTTGTAGGCTTGCAGCTGCAAAACCTGTAATTTCTGCCAATAGAGAACCTAATTCTTCTACAAGTTGTTGGTATCCTGCTGTTTGGTCTTCCGGTGCATACGGGTGAATTCTTTGCAATGTTGTCATTCCGAGCGGAAGCAATTCGGAAGCCGCATTCAACTTCATAGTACAAGAACCGAGAGAAATCATTGAGTGTGCCAATGAGATATCTTTGCGTTCAAGTTTTTTGATATAACGCATCAATTCAGTTTCTGTGTGATATGAGTTGAATGTCGGATGTGTTAAGAAATCAGATGTACGAAGTTGCTCTTTTTTCAAAGTCATTTTTTGTGGCAATTCGTCAATCATAAACACTTTAGAGCTGCCTGCTGCCATCGCGAAGACTGCCAATAATTCATGCACGCGATAATCGTTTGTCGTTTCGTCGATACTTAATCCAACTTCTCCTGTTTTGAAATAGCGTAAGTTGATACTGCGTAATTCAGAGTTTTCGCGAATATCTTTTTGAGTTACACCTTCCGGCAGTTGAATTCTTAGAGTATCGAAATAGCTATCGTTCAACACTTTGTAACCCATTTCGTGAAGTTCGTCAACTACCAATGAAGTAATAGAGTGGATGCGACGTGCAATCTCTTTCAATCCTTCCGGTCCATGATATACAGCGTAAAATCCTGACATTGTAGCCAACAGAGCTTGTGCGGTACAGATGTTAGATGTTGCTTTTTCGCGTTTAATGTGTTGCTCACGTGTTTGTAGCGCCATGCGGTATGCATCGCGACCGTAAGCATCTTTGGTAATACCGATTATACGTCCGGGAACATTGCGTTTGTATTCTTCGCGAGTTGCAAAAAATCCGGCTGACGGTCCGCCGAAAAACATTGGAATACCAAATCTTTGACTGCTACCAAAAGCAATGTCTGCTCCCCATTCTCCCGGGGGTGTTAAAAGTACCAGCGCCATTAGATCGGTTGCTACGGCTACTTTACACTCTACAACGTGAGCTTTCTCAACAAATGAACGATAATCTTCAACATTACCGTCGCTGTTAGGATATTGAACAATAGCTCCGAAAAATTTTTCGGTGAAATCGAAAGTTTTGTAATCTCCTACAACAACTTCAACTCCTTGATATTTCATTCTTGTATTGATAACAGCCAAAGTTTGTGGGAAAGTTTTTTCGTCAACAAACAGAGCGTTTGCATTGTTCTTTTTCTGGTCGCGACTTCTCAATCCGAACATCATTGTAGCTGCTTCTCCTGCCGCAGTTGCTTCATCCAAAAGAGAGCAGTTAGATAGAGGTAGAGCTGTTAAATCGCTAATTACGGTTTGAAAGTTTAACAGTGCTTCTAAGCGACCTTGCGAAATTTCAGCTTGATACGGGGTGTAAGATGTGTACCATACCGGATTTTCGAAAACGTTTCTGTATATTGCTGCCGGAGTAACGGTATCGTACCACCCCATACCTATATATGAGGCAAAAACGCGATTTTGAGATGCAATTTGAGCAATTTCTTCGGCATATTCTTGTTCCGATAGTGCTTTAGGCAATGCTAACGGTTTTTTAAGACGAATATCTGCCGGAATTGTTTGGTCGATAAGTTCTTCAATACTTGAAACGCCTAATGTTTCGAGCATTCTTGTCTTTTCGGCTTCATTTATGCCATTGTGGCGAAATTTAAAATCTAATGTATTCATATTGATAATTTTAGAGTTTATACAATTATATGTTTTTTATTAAAATCCTGTCTGCTTGTTTTTACTATTATAAAATTTCCATTCCCAAAAACGGATTGTTCTTTTTCTCGAAACCTACGGTTGATGCCGGACCATGTCCCGGATATACAACCGTTTCATCGGGAAGGGAAAAGAGCTTTGTTCTTATTCCTTCCAAAAGTTGTCTGTAATTACCTCCGGGCAAATCGGTTCTTCCTATTCCCTGTCTGAATAACACATCTCCTGAAAAAAGCGAGCCGTTCTTTTGATTATAATATACAAGACTGCCCGGTGAATGTCCGGGAACATGCAGTATTTTCAATTTTTGATTTCCGAACTTGATTACGTCGTTTTCACTCAAAAAAACATCTACATTAGGCTTTTGAACGGCTTCGGCATCAACGCCAAACATTCGCAACTGATTTGGCAGGTCTTCCACTAAAAACAAATCGTCTTTATGTGCTCCAAATTGAAGATTAAATTCCGATGCCAAATAATTTACTCCGAATATGTGGTCGAAATGCAGGTGGGTGTTGATAAGCATCTTTGGCTTTAGTTCTTTATCGACAATGAAATTGAAAATATCATCTTTTTCATCATGATAGAAACAAGCCGCATCTATTATTACACACTCTTTTGTTTCGTCATATAAGACATAAGTGTTTACAAATATCGGGTTAAATTCGAATATTTTAATTTTCATCTAAAGGTTTCTAATTTGCAGATAAGTTCTTTTGATTATTATGTGCAAAAATAACCTTTTCTTTCCAAAGAAGATAACAAATGCTCGTTAAAAAAGCTCATTTCGATGAAACCCGGTAAAATTTGAAGGAAATATATTGAATTTTTGCTCGCAAATTTATAAAAAGACACTCTGTTACCGAGATAATAAAATAGAAAGATTCTAAATAATTGAAATATATTTTGTAATTTTGCATTTCAATCAAAAGAATAGAATTATGCATCAAGCCAACAAAAACTATATTGTACCACAAATGAAAATTATGGATATTATGCAGGAAAATCCATATACAATGCTGATGATGCAGCATTTTGAAATAGATTTCCGAGTAGGCGATTTTACCGTTAGCGATGTGTGCAAACAGTATAGAATAAACGAAAAACTGTTTATCATGATAGTGAACCTTTATTACGGATTTAGACCAAAGTCTTCGATAGATTATTCCGATGAGGATGTGCTGCATATTATTCGTTTTTTGAAAAATAGTCATAATTATTATCGGTTCGAGAAATATCCTGAGATAAGTCAATATATTCATCAACTCCAAGAGAGCAATCCCGAGAAAGAGATGAAGTTACTTGAAGTGTTTTTTAATGAATATTTTTCCGAGGTTCTCGATCATCTCGATTATGAGGATAATGTAGCGTTTCCATATTTTGTTAGTTTAATCGACAGAAATTATAAGAATATGAAAACATCACCATATTCATCAAAAGAGTACGGTGAACATCACACCGATATTGAGCTAAAATTGAAAGACCTTAAAAATCTGCTGATACATCATATCAGTATTAAAGAAAACATCAGTTTGCGAAGGAAATTGCTTACCTCACTTTTCGAGTTGCAATTTGATTTGTATATCCATTCGCTTATTGAAGACACCATATTAATACCGTTAGGCATCGAAAAAGAGAAGATATTAAATGCATAATTCACTTATTTATATAGGCATATTAGAACCTTCGCAGATTGTAAGTGAAGGTATTCAGTCTATTCTGTTTCAGTCGGATAAGGCAATAAAAGTGTATAGGCTAAACGACTTGGAAGAATTAGACGAATTGTGTGAAGACAAAACGTTGGATATACTTATTATTAGCTCTTTGCAGATAGTAAATAGAGAAAAAGAGATAAAAAAGATACGAAAATCATATCACAACCTATTATTAGTGGGAATAGATTACGGTTTGATGCAAATCCCAACGGAACTGTTTGATGGTACTTTTACACTTTACGACTCTTCGGAATACTTTATAAATTTACTCTCCCTGCTGAATAAGAACAAAAAAGTAAATAAAACGGATATTTCTGATGAAAACGGTCTCACCGAACGCGAAAAAGATGTGCTCAAGGGGATGGTAAACGGATTGAGCAATAAAGAGATAGCCGACCTGCTTAATATTAGTATCCATACCGTGATAAGTCATCGAAAAAACATAACCGCCAAAACCGGCATACGAAGCCAATCGGGTTTGACAATATATGCAATCTCGAAAAAAATAATATCTATTGAGGAAATTGATTTAACCAATCATTAATTTTGGAAAAATGCTTGGTAAATGATGTTTTTTTGAATGGTGTAATTGTTAACTCGTGTACTTGTTTGCCTGTTTTCTTATATATTGTAATAATCTTTAAATATCATATCCCCTAAAATGGGGATTTTTTATTTTACAAATAGCCACAAATAGGGATTACACAATTCGTTTTTTAGAAATAATTTTGCATCGTCAAATTTTAAAATAACATTATTTAGAAAAACCAATTTAAATGAAACTTTTTTCCCTATTAACTATTTATTTTGCTTTTACATTTGCCGTTTTTGCACAAAAAACCGATGCTATGCTTTTTGGCGATGTGAAAGATAAAGAGACTAATGAACATATTCCGTATGCTACGATTAGAGTAAAAAATACAAATATTGTTACGGCGACTGACGTGACCGGACATTTTAAAATTGCACATTTGCCTTTGGGTAAACAGACAATTGTAGCCCAAATGGTTGGATACAAAGAGCAAGAGATAGAAGTTGAGATGACGCAAGGGAAAGGCACTGAAGTCTATTTTGTACTGGATGAAGATAATTTTAATCTTGAACAGGTGGTTGTAACCGGAACAAGAACAAAGCATTATGTGAAAAACGTGCCAATTAGAACGGAAGTGGTAACATCGCAAGCATTAAAAAACAAAAATGCCTGGAATGTTTTTGATGCTCTCGAAGGAGTTCCGGGCATTCGTGTAGAAAACCAATGTCAGTTTTGCAACTTTACAATGGTGCGCATGCAGGGGCTTGGTGCAGAACATACACAGGTGCTTATTAACGGACAACCGATTTATTCAGGTCTTGCAAGTGTATATGGATTAGAGCAAATAGGCACCGGCGATGTGGATAGAATAGAGGTTGTGAAAGGTGCCGGTTCTGCTCTTTATGGCAGTAGTGCTATTGCCGGAGCTATAAATATTATTACAAGTACACCATCGCCTGTTCCGCATATATCGGCAGATATACAGTTTGGGACGAACAACACCAATGTATATAACTTTGCTTCTTCCATGCGTAATGCAAAAGGAAATATCGGGTTAAGTGTTTATGCACAAAAAATAGACCATGGTGTTATTGATGAAACCGGCGAAGGTTCAACACGTGAGGAAGTGCGTAAAAAAGATGGTATTTCCGACAGAGTTGCTTCCAATCTGCATAATCTGGGTGCAAGTTTGTATATCGATAATCCGTTTTTCAAAAAAGATAAACTCGTGATAAGGGGGAAGGCAATTAACGAGAAACGTGCAGGAGGTGTAATTACCAACGACCAATACCAAAACCCTTTTACCGCAGGCACTGAAAATATTGTAACGGATAGATATGAATTTGAAGCAAATTATCAAGTGAATTTTACTAAAAACACCGAGTTGAACTTCAACAATTCGTTTATCAATCACAATAGAAATGCTACAAATGACTCTTTCTTGAGTGATTATCAAGATACTCACAATGGCGAGTCGCCCAACGTTGAAGATATGCGTCCTTACCTGGCACATGAAAACTCATTGATATCTACGCTTACTTTAAGCCAAAAAATAGGCAATCATAATTTGATGGCAGGAGTTCAAAGTTATGTAACAAAGTTGAACGAGTCGGGCTTATATGTTGTAGTGGATACGTTGAGTCAATATCTTGGTACTTCTTATAAATCTTTTGCTCACAAAAAAGCTTTCGAGTTGGGAGCTTTTATACAAGATGAGTGGCAGGTAACATCACGATTTACCATGGTTGGCGGTGTGCGTTTAGACAGACACACATCCGAAGAGAAATACACTTCAGACCAAGCTGTTTTTGACAAGGATTTTCCGAAAGCTTCTTTCAATAATACAAGTGTTAATCCTCGTTTGGCTCTTAAATTTAATGCTGCCAGAAATCTTACGCTTCGTGCAAATTTAGGAACAGGATTTCGTGCACCTTATGGCTTTTCGGAAGATTTACATCTTTGCAGCGGTTCGCCACGAGTGTGGAAATCGTCGGAGCTAAACGCTGAAACTTCAAGAAGTGTAAATATATCTGCCGACTATTACGGAGAGCGTTTTCAATTTAGCATTAACGGTTTTTACACACGCCTACTCAATCGTATAGACTTTGCCGATGCAGACGACGATGTGAAAAGTCTTGGCTATACATATCAATGGCGTAATATCGGAAATGCCACAGTTAGCGGGGTGGAGATGACTCTATTGGTAAATCCGGTGCGTTATCTGAATCTTGGTGTGGATTTCGGTCTTAATAAAGGAAAATATGACAAAGTGCGTGAAGATTGGGTAGATACTCCATACGAAAATATCAGTATCAATATTCCGCGATTCCCAACTACAACCGGAAGTTTCAAAATTGAGTATGCACCACACAGTTGGAACTTTACATTCTACGGATTGTATCAAGGAGAGATGTATATTGATTATATCAGCGATACACCCGAGCGTGACTCAAAAATAAAGAAAACGGAGCCATATATGACATTCAACGCGAGTGTGTCAAAAACATTCGGCAAAGTACGTCTATATGCCGGAGGTAAAAATTTATTCAGTTATATTCAAAGCGAAAAATATTTGGATGATGCCGCCTTTATGTACGCCCCTGTTTACGGAGCAATATATTACGGAGGTATATCTATTAATATAAGCCACTGATTACCATGATAAGACATATTTAATTATGCCATAATAAATAATAATAATTGTGTTTTAAAATCGGAAAGCCCATACGTTGGTTGAAACGTATGGGCTTTATTTTTGTGGGCATTTGTCGGATGTTTGAAGTCGTGGAAAGTCCGACATTTTGATTTAGGCAAATGATGTGAGACTTTTATATCAAAAAGAAATATTTACAACTTTTGTCGGAATAAAATATCTATGTAAAATATTGAGCAGGTAAAAAATTATGCTTTCCTTTGTTGTAAATTTGTATTTATAGAGTAGTATAATGATAAATAGCAATAATTCGGCGGTAATTGTAGCAAACGGAAATTTTCCAAATAACAGTGTGCCGCTGTCGTTTATAGAAAACGCATCTTATATTGTCTGTTGCGACGGTGCAGCCAACGATTTTATCGCTCGTGGTTACATTCCTGATGCTATCGTGGGCGATTGTGATTCGATTTCCGAAGAGAACGCAATCCGTTTTGCGGATATTCTACATCCAAACAGAGAACAGGAAACCAATGATTTAACAAAGTCGGTACAGTTCTGTGTAAATAATGGAAAAAATAATTTGATTATTGTTGCTGCAACAGGAAAACGCGAAGACCACAGTTTGGGGAATATATCGTTACTGATGGAATATATTGATATTGCAAAAGTGAAAATGGTAACCGATTTCGGCGTTTTTACACCAATCAATTCAACAAGCACATTTTCGAGCTTTACCGGAGAGCAGGTATCTATATTCTCTTTTGGCAATGAGTCTATTACTACAAGCGGATTGAAATATCCCATCAATAATCGTGTCCTGACAAATTGGTGGCAAGGAACGCTTAATGAGTCATTAGGCGAAAGTTTTACCATCAATACTAAAGGGAAAGTAATTCTGTTTCAGGTTTTTCCGAAATAGATGAGGTGCGTATGCTTCTGGTTGCATAAACTTTTTTCATTTCTAACGCAGTGAAGAATCTATTCCATTGGCGCTATCAGGTGATAACTT
Source organism: Bacteroidota bacterium (assembly GCA_041846575.1). GTDB lineage: Bacteria > Bacteroidota > Bacteroidia > Bacteroidales > Dysgonomonadaceae > JBGZFC01. The sequence goes on along the minus strand of JBGZFC010000058.1, from coordinate 335 downwards.
GGTAATCTGTATTTAATAAAGACCTTACTGCAACGTTATTGAAAAAGAGGTATTAATATATTTTTGTATTTGCAATTCAAAAAAAATGTAGATACATATATCAGTTCCTTATCTACAACCCCGCCAAAATTTGGGTATTGTTAAATTAATTATTGCTGAACGATAAAAGTTTTTATTAACCTGAGTTCTGTTTAAAGGGTATCCGATTATCTCATTGAAATTAGTCATAGAGCCTCTATCCGTTAAAATGCATGACGGACTTATAGGAAAAAAATAAAAAAAACAGATTTAGAAGAACAGGGCTAATTGCTGTTCTTCGTATGTTCTCTCAAAGC
>JBGZFC010000057.1:0-13810 GCA_041846575.1 Bacteroidota bacterium | reverse complement strand
CCTTTGTTCCGGGGTTAAATGACTTTTCTTTTTCATATTGCAACACAAAAGTAAGGATTTTTGCCCTAAAAGATAGAAGGGTGCACCCTTCTATCTTTTTTACTAAGTGTTGCATTTACTATTTGAACTTACAAAATATATGTCGAAAAATTTTGACAGTAACAAATAAAATAGTAATTTTGTACCGCTTTTAACGAAGCAAATTGAGGATTGTCCTATGGTGTAATGGTAGCACTCCTGGTTTTGGTTCAGTCAGTCTAGGTTCGAATCCTGGTAGGACAACAACAGAAAACGTCGTAACCATTTGATTACGACGTTTTCTGTTGTTTATAATATATGATGAATCACATAATAATGGTTATTATTTTGTTTACACATATTTCATATTTTGATACTCTCCTAAAAAAGGTGTGCAAAGTAGATTGATTTTTGAACTAAAAACAAACAAAATATGAATATTCAACAACACAAAAAAACCTAACAGATTTCAAAAATCTGTCAGGTTATAAAGAAAGCCAACAACCAACAGCTAAAAGCTAATAGTAAACAGTTTACTTAGCAATCAATATAGGTGCCGTTGTAATTGTTATATTATCGTCAATAATTATCAACCAATATAAACCTCGACTTAAGTGACTGAAAGAAAAAACATTGTCTCCTGTACCTATTTCAATATTTTGCAGATGTTTTCCTGACGAATCAATAAGTTTTCCCGACAACTTTTTATCAAGTTTAGAAGTCAATGTAAAGTTTCCGTCGGAAGGATTCGGATAGATTCTAAAATCTTTTTTAGCCGAAACTTCATCTATGACAGACGGTAATGTTGCAAAATCGGCAACTGCAATTTCACCCCAGTCACCGTTGGCGTTTTTACCTCTCGCCATTGCTTTATATTGAGTATTTTCTTTCAAGTCAATCCATTCCCATATATCTACGTCATATAAAGCGTGATTATACCCGATAATAATCTCCATAACGGCATCCAAGCCTTGTTCCTGAATATATGAAAGTTCTGCAAGTCCGTTATAATAGACAGACGTTTCAGCATTGGGTGTAGTTTTTAAAACTACCGAATTAGATGTAATATCCGACAATTCGATAGCTATTTGAGATACACCTTCTCCTCCACCTGTTTCCGTGCTTGCAGTAGTCATATTCAACGGAAAAGGCGTATCGTCTGCACCGTAAGGTCTTGCATAGATTTCATATTCAGTACCGGCAGCAAAATCGCTATATTCGTGAATACAGGCTTCGGTTTTCTTTATTCCCCACATAGTAACAAGCTCATCTATTGATACGCCCATCATTTCGGAAAACATCTCCATCTGCCCGACCGGACTAGCTACAAAATAGTAATATTCGCATGTTTCGTTAGGCTCGAAATTTATTTTCATCGTGGTTGTTCCAACTTCAAGGATTGTAATATCGACAGAAGGGTCAACATCTCTGTTTAAAGTTTGAGAATAAAGAGATATCGAAATGCCTAAAAGTAACAGTAAATAAGATAATTTCTTTTTCATAATCATAATTTTTATAAGTGTTTTAAAATTAATATTTTAGCAAAAATATTTATTCTAAATTATAGACCCAAAAAGAGTCATCTCCAAGTACAAATAATTTATTGTTGGTCATAAACATATTTGGTTTACCATGGAAAGTAAATGTTGGTGTCCCGTCAGCAGTACAGATAATAAAGTCCTTATTATTATTCGATATGACTCTATAATCATCCTTATTAATTCTACCTGCATACACCTCATCCTCATCAAACAACAAATCCGCCTCCAAGCCATCGGTTATGGAAAAGATTCTGTTATTATTTGTTATTAATAAGTTTTTTTCCGGATAAATATATGCTACATCCACGAAAACAGAATCTGAGTTACGTACAAAAACACCCGATTCGACAAATTTACTTAATTGTTCGTTTTTGTCCAACTCTATAACTTTTTCGTTTATAACACTTCCATCTGTAAGTGAATATGTAGCAACTCTATCTCCGAAAACTAAAAACAACATATCGTCAACAACCTGATAGGAGCGAATAGCATCTCGTTTTGCAGGAATAATTTGTAAATAGTTCTGATTCCCACGGTGTAAATCGAACGATGCAATATAAGGCTCTCCGTACAATATTGATGCTCCATTGCTAAAAGCATATCCCTTATTTATCATATATATTGTAGAGTCTCGCAAAAAAACTGAAGATTTGGATGTCTCTTTCTTGGGCAAATCTGCACTCCATATCAACTCTCCTGCTCTGTTTATACGCGAGATAACATCTCTTGATGCCAAAATAACACCATCCTCATCATCTATTAGGATATTAGAAACAATACCCGTAATCTGCTCCGGTGTCGTCTGATACATATAAACTCCTGTAAGTGCTCCCAGAAGAATACCGGCTGCATTTACGGCAATCATCTCTCCCACTTTTGTTTTATTCTCTCGTGCATTGTATGTCCACCCCTCGCCGGTTGCCAGATTAACAGAAGTAACACCATTTGTTGCAATTAACAACACAGAATCTGTAAGCATATAGACATCGTTCCAACCGAGAGTTCTATCTATCTCTTTAGTCCACAGAGCCTCGCCGTTAGATAAATTAATAGCAAAAGCCATATTTGTTTCTTCTCCTTTCGGATAACCAACAGCTATATTCATTGGTGGATAGATATAATAATAGTCGAAATTATTTTGCCATAGATTGCTTCCTGTTTCTGCATCTATACAGAAACTCTTTTTCTTTTCTGTATAAAATAAAATATCATCTATCTGATCAACTTCTACACGACTATAATTCACATCCTTATTCCATTTAACCGACATATCGCTTAGGTCTATCATGGCAATTACTCCTTCTTTTTTATACGAAGTCTTTCTTTTATTTGTTTGACGAAGTTGTAGAAACAAGGCATCATTTTCCTTATTCCAATTCCACTTATAGATATTAAATTTTGTCTTGTAGCACTTTGCAACAACATCGTCGCCGTTCATAAACTTACCGATTATTGTATCATTTACGGTAAAAAAATCAGATTGTATTTGTTGTGCTTTTATGCTCGTTACAAGCAAAATAGCTATAATAAAAAATAAAGTTTTTCTCATAATTTAAATTCTTATAAATGAATTCTGAGATAACGTATATCTAAAATAAAAGGACTATCTAAGTAATAGTCAACTACTAAGACAGTCCTTTAGTTATTACAATATGATTGTTTATAAAAATTACTCTTTATTTTGACGTTTTTTCATAATAGAATATGCTACCGGTGAGGCTAAGAACAAGCTCGTTACGGTACCAACAACTACCCCTATCAACATTGCGAACACGAAGCTTCTTACCGCATCGCCACCTAAGAACAAGATAATAAATATAACAAGTATTGTACTCAATCCGGTGTTAATCGTACGAGCTAACACAGCATTCATAGATTCATTGAACAGTGAACGCAGTTCGTGTTTCGGATAAAGCTGATGTATCTCACGGAAACGGTCAAATACAACCACCTTGTCGTTGATAGAATATCCCACGATAGTCAGAATTGCAGCAACGAAAGTTTGGTCAATCTCCATTGAGAATGGCATAATTTTCCATAATAAAGAGTATATACCGATAACCGAGAAAGCATCAACAGCCAGTGCTGCAACCGTACCAACAGAGAAAGCCCAATTGCGGAATCTAACAAAAATGTATATACCCATACATACAAGAGCAATAAAAAGAGCTAAAGAAGCATTCTTCATTGTATCCTCGGCAACGCTTGGTCCTACTTTTTGCGAACTTTGAATATGGTCCATAATTGTATTGCCCGGCGTAATATAATCTTTCAAACCTTCACCCAACAGACTTACTAATCTATCTTCCACATCATTACTTTCATCATCTATTAAGTAGTTTGTAGATATTCTTACCTGATTACTTGAACCAATTGTAATTACTTGTGCTGAACCACCCAATATAGGTTGAAGAGTCTGTTCTATTTCTCCGGTTTTCACAGGTTTGTCAAATCTTACAATATAGTTTCGACCACCTGTAAAATCGATACCTGTATTCAATTTCAAAACAAATAACGACACAACGCTGATTGCCACAAAAATAATGAATGCTGTTATCACTTTTTTGCTGTTTTTAATAAAGTCGAAATTATATTGACCTGATAATAAATTTGAGAAGCTTGTGTTGAAAGTCAAGTTTTGCCATTTACCTTTACCCATCATGAATTCATAAACCATACGGGTCATGAATACTGCCGTCAAGAATGATACGACAATACCTATAATCAATGTTACGGCGAAACCTTTGATAGGTCCTGTTCCGAAGATTGCAAGTATAATACCTGTAATAATGGTTGTTAAGTTAGAGTCGAAGATAGCAGAGAAAGCGTTTTTGTAACCATCTTCCAATGCTTTTCTGAGCGATTTACCATTAGCCAACTCCTCTTTAATACGTTCGTTTATAAGTACGTTGGCATCCACAGCCATAGCGAGCGACAAAATCATACCCGCGATACCGGGCAATGTAAGCACAGCTTGGAATGCTGCCAAAATACCGAGTGTGAAAAAGAAGTTAAGCAGCAATGCCCCATTAATTACCATACCCGGAATAAAACCGTACAACAGACATGTAAATGTAAACAGTACTAAAAGAGCTATGACAAATGAAATAAAACCGTCGTTAATTGCCTCTTTACCGAGAGAAGGACCAACAACGTCTTCTTGTACAATACGTACACCGGCTTTCATTTTACCCGATTTCAACACATTTTCCAAGTCACGAGCCTCGTCGGGCGAGAAATTTCCTGAAATAGATGAACGTCCGCCTTCTATTCTATCGTTTACGCGTGGAGCAGAATATACATATCCGTCCAACACGATAGCAATAGAGTTTCCTTTCTCGGCTCCTGTAATTGTAGCCCATCTGCTTGCACCTGATGAATTCATAGTCATGCCTACCTCCCAAGCAGAACCTTGTTGTCCTTGGTCGGCTTTAGCATTTACTACAACATCGCCATCCAACGCAGGACCACGTTTAGAACCGTCACCTTTCAGAGCATACAATTCAAAATATGTTTCACGTGCGTCTATCGCTTTAAATCCCCATTTGAAACGGAGGTCAGCCGGAATCAGTTCTTTATATTTATTGATAATAGCATTTACTTCTGCAGTATCCAATTTTGAAACAATACCTACAATCGGACCGCTTGCTCCCGACATTGCGAAATATGGTTGATGGAAATATTCTACAAAGCTTTTTGTTATTTCAACACTCTCTTCTCCGGATTCTACAGTTGGTTCTTCCAACAAATCAGTTGCAGCCAAAAGAGAATCGCCGGCTAACAATGAATCGCTTGACAGCGTTTCTGCAGTTGTTTTCACAGCAGTAGTATCTACAGTTTGCAAGTCACCTCTTTTAGCACGTGCGTATTCTGCCGATCTATTGTTTATTTCGTTGAAGAATGTGCCTAATTCATTCACATTATAGGTTTTCCAGAACTCTAAGTTAGCACTGCCTTGCAATAGATTTCTAACACGATCAGGTTCTGTAATACCCGGCATCTCTATCAATATGCGCTCTGCCTGGTCTAAGCGTTGAATATTTGGAGCAACCACACCGAAACGGTCGATACGTGTACGAAGCACGTTAAATGAGTTGTCTGCCGTACCTGCAACCTCTTTTCTCAATATCGAAATCACCTCATCGTTTGTAGCGGTAGGTTTTACTCTGTCGCTCATAGTAATACTGAAAATATTTGCCAGTTTACCTGAAGGATTTATTTTTTCGTAGTTTTGTCTAAAGAGAGTTACAAAATCGGAAGTAGTTCCTTTTTTGTTTTGTAAAATAGTCTCTTTTAAGGCATTGTTGAAATCGGGGTCATCGGTGTTAGCCAATGCTGTCAAAAGTTGGGCAACATCCATTTCCACGATAACGTTCATACCGCCTTTAAGGTCAAGACCTAAACCGATTTCTTTTTCACGAACTTGTTTTAATGTGTAAGTTTTGAGATACACTTTTTCTGTTGAAAGTGAATCCAGATACTGGTTTTTCAATTCTAAGTTTCCCTTTGCATACTCTTCTGCTTTTTTGTCGTAATGTCTGCTTACTAATGTAAAAGACAAGTAAAACAAACAAATAAGTATAAGCAAAATCGAAAAAACTCTAATAAATCCTTTGTTTTGCATTTCAATATTACTTTTTTGTTATTCTATTTGTTGAAATATAATTATTTGTATAATAGACTTTTGCGTTGTATAAAATAGATAAATAAAGCTATATTATTCAATAAAAGTCGCTTTTAGCGTGCAAATATACACTTTTTCATTATTAACAAAAAATAATCGTCAGATTATTTTTTAAGATAACCTGACGATTTGTATCATTTGTTATGAAAATGTTGTCTGCTTATCTCTTCACTATCATTTTATTAAACGTTTTATTGTCACATTTGATTCTAATATTATATATTCCGGCAGAAAGGTTAGATAGATTTATTTTGCCGTCTGTTACGTGGGCTTTATACGCTATTCTGCCCGCAATATCGTATAGAGTAGCAGCAATTGGTTGATTGTTGAAAGATAATGATGTGTTGGAGATTTGAATATACAAATAATCTGAAACCGGATTTGGGTATAGTGAAATATCGTTTGCTGAGAGTTCGCCAATATTTGTTGATTTTCTGAAATTGGCTATTATATTTGTATCTTCTGTTGCTTTGAAATCGTATTGCGAAACTTCTGAAAGAATTTCACCGGTTTCCGAAGTCCAGTTGATAAATTGGTAACCGGAATTGGGTGTGGCGGTTAAAGTAACTGTTTCGCCATAACAAAACGCTCCCGTTCCGGTAACTTCTCCACCATCCATAGGATTGAGGGTGGCAGATATTGAATAGATTTCATCATAAAGTGACAAGGTGCTTCTATACAATACTTTCGGACCATATACATACATATAGCCATCGGGAGCAAGTGTGAAATCACCTATTGCCTTATTATCCATTCCCGATTCTATATGCTGCCAATTAATGCCATCGTCTATGGTGCGAAATACTCCTTTTGATTCAAAATCATTATAATCGAGACGATACATCACATCATTTTTGTCAATTATCAAAACGTTTGTTTGAAAATGAGTGTTATTGCCTGCAACGACGTATGACCAAGATTGTCCAAAATCGTCAGACCTCCACATTCCCTCTCCCCAATCATACTGAGCTATCGTTGCAGCAAAAAGAGAGCCTTTGGAATTTTGAGCAATAGCATTAACCCTGATATCCTCTAACCCCGAGCGTGCCCATGTATTGCCACCATCTGTCGAACAAATAATTCCGCTTTTCATATTTGCAGGAAAAAAACTTATTAATCCGGCGAACAGCATACCATTGCTACTCTCTTTGATACATGGTATATAATCGCCAGGTCCACCCCAAAAACATCGCTTCCATGTAGCTCCCTTATCGTCAGACTTATAAATTATATCCCATCCCCCAATTATCACTGTGTCACCTTTGGCATAGTAAGATACATGCATAATAGAAGGAAGTTCTGAAATTATTTCCCAATTTTGACCTAAATCATTTGAATAATATAATTCTCCAACATCAAACACAAATAGCTCATCTCTTTCGTTAATAGCCATCCCTTTAACTGTAATTTCGAGTTCTGTTTTTATAAAATTCTGTCCTAAATCATCTGAAAAATATACTCCATGGTTTGTGCCCAAAAACAAACGATTGTTTGAATCTATAGCGACTGTATTTACCGACAGATTGTTATCGGGCAACTCTATCTTTGTCCAAAAATCTTGTGCGTTACAATATGATGCAATAAGCACAAGCAGTAAAAATATTGCTCTTCTTATCATCTTTTAATAATTTTTTTATGAATATGGTTCCCGCTGTAATTTAATGAAAGTATATAAACTCCCGATGAAAGATGCGATAAATTTATAACATTATCCTTTACAATACCCTTATATAACTCTTTTCCTGAAATATCGTGTATGGCTACAACAATATTGCTGTAGTCAGATAACAGAAATTCACCTCCTGCATCTATATTTATATAGTCAACAAAAGGGTTGGGATAAATAGAAAAGGTTTCGCCATACATCTCTTCAATACTTGAAATAACTCTAAAATTTGCCGTTACGGAAATATCTCCCGATAGTTCCAAATTCAAACTTATGCTATCGGATAAAATATCTCCGTCTATCGAAGTCCAGTTGACAAACTCATAGCCTGAGTTGGGTTTGGCTGTTAATGTGGCTGTTTCGCCAACGAGGTAGTTACCTGCGCCAAGCACTTCGCCACCCTCTGCCGGATTGCATGTAACCGATACGGAACAGGTAGCACCCGAAACCGGTTGAGAACTGCGATACAAATAATTTTCACTTTTAGAATAAGCGTACAGATATTCGTTGGATGACAAGAAAAGTTTGTTGTAGTTTGGATTTTCATGGCTATATATTGGTTGCCAAGTTGTACCATTATCAAAAGAGCGAATGGTTATGTGAAAAATTGGTCCAAATTCTGTTTCTCTGTAAGTTTTCAATGTATAGAGCACATCGTTTGGCGCAACAGCTACCGTTTGTATATATTTATCCGAAATACATTTACTCCAAGTGTTTCCATTATCTTCAGATTTATAAAGACCTCGTTGGTCGTGCCCATTATCACAGGCAGCATATAAAAAACTTTGTGAGTTTTCTGCAATAGAGACAATGTTGACTCCTTCCAACGCCCATGGCGACCAACTGTTTCCACCATTATCCGACCGATAAATACCAGGTAATGTGTCATAGTTTCGGGAATTTTTATCTTCTTCTTTCCCTACAATAAGCCTATACATTCCTGCAAGTAAATCACCGTCACTCTTTTCAAATAGTGTTGCAACCATAAAAAAGAATGTTTCTGTTTGCCATACAGTACTCCAACTTTCTCCCAAGTTCTCAGATTTGTATATATTATAATCGGTACCGCAAAAAATGGTGTTATTTTTTACTAAACAACTCATAAGATTGCCCGGAAAAGGAAGAGGTCTCTCAGTCCAACTATCTCCAAAATCATCAGAAAAAAACATCCTATCATCATAAAATGCAAATATTTTATCTTCTTCATTAATAACTATATGGTAAACCACATGCTGAAGAGTGGTCTGTTCAATGGTTTCTCCGTTGTCTTTCGTAAAAATGACTCCTCTGTTTGTAGCTATGTAATCCCACCCTTGCGAATTAGACGCGACAGCGTGTACGCGGTTTATGTTTTCCGGTACTTCTATTTTTGTCCAGAAATCCTGACCGAAGCAAAATGATGTAGTTAGAGAGAATAATATAATTAGTATATTTTTTTTCATAAAAAGCTATTTATTTAATTTTGTTTATTTTAATTCTTTTAAGAAGGCACTTACAGTGCCTTCTTAAAAAAAGTATGTTTATTTATTTAATAATTATCTTTTCAGTCCTTGATTTTTCACCATTTAACATAGGTAAATATATATCCTATTTCACTCGCTTGACTACAACTCTGTTTGTCCTGACAAAAAATAGGTCTGAAATAAATTTTTTCAGAATTATCAACCTTATAGGGCAAAGGAGTTTTTTATGATTGTTCGGAAATAGTCAATTTTGGTAGAGCCTCTATCTCCGCTAATGCCTCAGGAGTCAGTAATGTGCCTCCAGCCCACCACGGTTCTCAGTTGGGGTCAGGATTTACATTGATAATTTGCGATTGCATGCATATTGCAATCGACAACAAATAAGTTAGAATAAAACATTTTTTCATATAGATTTCGTTTATTTATTAATTAAAAAAATAATTTTTCGCAAATTTAGGTTGTATTGTTTTAAATACAAAACAGAATAGATTAATATATATTAATTATGCGGAATTTTCAGATTTTTTTGAACGTCTAATTAGTCACTCCTTATAAATTCAAATTACGTCTGCAAAATATAATTTATTGTGTTGGAACAGCCATCTGAAAATAAAATATAAAAACTTTTTCTTCAGCTTTTCCATCATTTTCTTTAACATCCAAGCCGCTGCAGCCATATAAGCGTTGATTTGTATGCCTTTTTCTCCCGACAGGTAATTTTGTTCCATTCGGAAGTCTTTTTAAGATGTCCGAAAATTCGTTCAATGGCTGCTCTGGCTCTGCATTTGTTCCGTTTCTGCCGTTTTTGATAAGCTGTGTCTTTCGCTTTAGGTTTATCGGGTGTTATGATGTTTACGCCTCTTATCTGTTTTCGACCTCTGCCGCCGCGGTCATAAATCAATTCTTCGGGTAATTTGAACTTATTGTCTTCCATCTGTTCGAGCAGCGGATCTATCGTGTTGCCATCATACAGATTATCCAAAAATGCTTTTACTGCCGTGATTATTTTTCGACCTCTTCTGCCTGTTGTGATTATCCCGACTTTATTTCCAAATTCATATTGTTTATGCGCTTTTCCCTTGGCAATGCAGCGGGTAAAGGCTTTGTGCAGACTGTAGATTTTACCCTTGTCTTCTTTTTGCTGATTTACCGCACGCTTGCACCGTGAAAGGTCTTGAGAGTATTTCTTTTTTTGTTCTTCGTTCATTTTGCGGTCAAGTTCACGAAGTTGGGCATTGGCTATCGTTTTCAAACGGCGTTTGGCTTTATTTGCCTTTTTCATCCGCTTGGGATGTTTACCGTTGTAAGTGTCACGAACCAACTGTTTGCTCTCACGGGTATAACTGCGACGTTGATTTATTCCTTCCTTTCTTGCAAGGGCATTGCACTTGTCAATGACTTTTTTGCAAAGTTTGGCATCGGTGAGAAAGGTCGTGTTGTTTTCCTTAACAGTAGTGTCGGAAAGAACAAATTTGGTCTGCCCGGCAAATTTTTCCCGTGAAGTTGAACGCTGTATGCAAATATTTTTCCTATCCCTTCTTCTCACACGCGATGACGAAAATGAACAAAGTCGCTCGGGTCAAAAGGAAACTCATGTTCGAAAAACTCACATCCGCAAAAGTACTGAAAATAAACATCTATCCACGTGGTTATTTTGCTCAATATCTGCATAATGAGTGGTTTTTAAGGAGCGACTAATTAAAAAATATTAGTGTAAGTTTCATTTAAGAGCGTATGTTTTTGCTTTACAAATAACTACCCGCCATTTGTAAAAGGAGATGAAAAGAGATAACTTTCGCAAAAAACCGGTACAACCGCCTGAAGCGGTTGTACCGATATTTCGATATATCAATCAGCAAAAAACGCCGGCATAATCTTACAAAAATGCCGGCGTTAATATTCTTATATAGAACGAAATCTATTTATTTAATTTACGAAACCTCTGTTTTTTAACAAATAGATTGGATTCGGTTGTACACCTCTATATTTAATGTAAAGATTCATAGGATCGTCCGAGTTGCCTTTTGAAAGTATAAATTCGCGTAATTTAGAAGCTGTTTCTTGATCGAAAACTCCTTTTTCCGCAAATGGTTGAAAAGCATCAGCATCCAAAACTTCTGCCCACATATAGGCATAATATCCTGCCGAATAACCGCCGCTGAATATGTGTGAGAAATAAGTACTGCGATAACGTGGTATTATCTCTTTTATAAGACCTATTTTCTCCATTGCTTTTCTCTCAAATTCTCGAACGTCGATATTCTGTTTTTCTGTTAGAGAGTGATAATCCATATCCAACAGAGCTGCGGCAACAAATTCTGTAGTAGTGAATCCCATATTGAATTTTGAAGCTGCATCTATTTTCTCAATCAAAGTATCAGGTATCACCTCTCCTGTTTGATAATGTTTTGCATATAGTTTTAGAACGTCAGGATGGAATGCCCAGTGTTCTAACACTTGTGACGGAAGTTCTACAAAGTCGCGAGAAACATTTGTGCCTGAAACACCGGCATAAGTCACATCAGACAACATGCCGTGTAATGCGTGTCCAAATTCGTGAAACATAGTTTCAACTTCGTCTAAAGTAAGCAATGATGGTGTATCTTGAGTAGGACGTGTGAAGTTTCCAACATTATATATAAGCGGACGAATATTTACTCCATTCAATACTTTTTGCCCTCTGAATTCGCTCATCCAAGCACCGCCTCTTTTGCCTGAACGCGGGAAATAATCTGTATAGAAAACAGAAAGGTGTGAACCATCTTTATCTAACACTTCATATACCTCTACTTCGGGATTATAAACTGGAACATTCTCCAATTTTTTGAAGGTCAAACCAAACAGTTTGTTTGCAACCATAAATATACCTTCTCGTACATTTTCCATTTTGAAATATGGTTTGGTCTCCTCTTCGTTAAGAGAATATTTTTGCTGACGAAGTTTTTCTGTGTAATACCACCAGTCCCAAGACTCTAATTTGAAGTTTCCTCCTTCCGCATCAATCATAGCTTGAAGTTCAGCAGCCTCTTTTTTAGCTTGTGGTAAAGCATATTTCCAAACATCGTTAAGCAATTTATACGCGTTAGCCGGATTTTTTGCCATATTTTCCTCCAAAATATAATCGGCATGAGACTTATAACCAAGAAGTTGTGCTCTTTCAATTCTTAAATTTACAATGTCATTGATAATTTTTTTGTTATCGTAGTCATTATCATTATCACCACGATTATACATAGCTTTGTACAATTTTTCACGCAACTCTCTGTTTTCGGCATATTGTAAGAATGGCAACCAACTCGGTTTTTGCAGAGTGAAAACCCATTTACCTTCTTGATTTTCGCTTTTAGCAGTTTCCGCTGCGGCAGCGATTACACCTTCGGGAAGTCCGGCTAAATCTTTTTTATCGGAAATTATCAGTTTGAAATTGTTAGTCTCTTTCAAAAGATTGTCTCCATAACGAAGAGATAATGCCGACATCTCTTTGTTGATTTCACGAAGTCTTGTTTTTGCATTCTCTTCAAGCATTATTCCTGAACGTACAAATCCTTTGTAGTAAATGTCCAACAAACGAACTTGCTCCGTTGTAAGATTCAAGCTGTCTTTTTTATCGTGCAAAGTTTTAATTCTTGCAAAAAGTTTCTCGTTAAGATTGATATTATCGCTGTGTTCCGACAATAGCGGAGACAACTCTTCTGAAAGTGCCTGAATAGAATCGTTTGTTTCAGCTCCGCTAAGTCCGTAAAATACACTCGATACTCTGTTTAAAATAGCACCACTGTTGTCCAATGCTGCAATAGTATTTTCGAATGTAGGTTCTTCCGGATTGTTCACGATTGAATCAATTTCTTGTAGCTGAACCTCCATCCCTTTCAAGAAAGCGGGTTTGTAATCTTCAAACTCAATTTGGTCGAATGGAGGCATACCAAATTGAGTATCGAACTCGGTAAAGAAAATACTGCCTTTCTCTTTATTACCATCTGTTTTAGTGTTTGTGCAGGAGAAAAGAATCATAGCTGCAATAAAAAAAAATATTAATTTTCTCATCTCAAATAAAATATTTTGTTTGTTAATTAAAATTGCGAGATTAGCCCAAAAGCAAAACAACTTTTCTCCACTCCTTATAATTAATATGATATAGAAAGAAAAATGAGCCGAACTTTTGAGACATTTTCTCTAAGGTTTGATTTATTTTATTCAACAAAGATACAATTATTTAAGTTTATTTCTTTCAAAAACACTACTTTTTTTTACTTCTACTGCCAAAAAATATCGGCACCACAGTTGTCAGCAAAAGGATGTCGTAGATTCAAGTATTAAATGCAACATTGTTTGGCAAAGATGCAAAAAATATTTTTTTCGGGTTATCAAAATTTAATTTTTTTCTTGGTCTTTTGTTTAACTCATATTGTACTTGCTTAATATCCATTTTGTTATACTT
>JBGZFC010000056.1:0-4048 GCA_041846575.1 Bacteroidota bacterium | reverse complement strand
TATGCGTCATTTGCGGGGAATTTTCTTTGCAACCGTTTTCCTCGTGTTGCTGCCTGAGGCATTGCGTTTCGTGGGAATGCCATCGGCCATCGCCGCCAATATGCGTCAGATTTTTTACGGTGTAGCGTTGGTGTTGGTGGTTTATAGAATGGGAGTGAGAAAAATATAACTCATCCGTTAGTGGATAAAGAATAACCTTAATATTTATTATTGTAAAATCTATGTTTTTGTAATCTCATACAAGTCTCATTATTCTTAAATAAATTCTCTATATTTGTATAATGCTCCGAAAACAAAAGCGAAAGAACTAAAAAAAATAAAATTTCTACTATTGCCTTATGAGTGATGTCTTTAAAACTGTAGAAACCCCTGCCGAAGGTTATATTACGGAGAAAAAAAGCAAATTTATCTCACATATTTTTCCGGTAAAAACAACCGAAGATGTAAAAGAGATTTTAGATAAGCATCGAAAAAAATATTACGATGCTCGCCACGTTTGTTGGGCTTATATGTTGGGCGAAAATAGAGACGAATACCGAACAAACGACGATGGAGAGCCTTCGGGAACGGCAGGAAGACCTATCTTGGGACAGATAAACTCTGCCGAACTTACGGATGTTTTAGTTATTGTAATTCGTTATTTCGGAGGTACGCTTCTCGGCACAAGCGGATTGATTAAAGCATATAAAGAGGCGGCAGAAGATGCAATCAACAATGCCAAAATAGTAGAGAAAACCATCGATGAAAAGTTCACTATTCATTTCGATTATCTAATACTCAACGATGTTATGCGCGTATTAAAACAATTTGAGAACGCATCGTGGAAACAAGATTTTACCGAAACATGCACAATGCATATCAGTATCCGTCAATCCGAATTTGAACAACTACATAACTCTCTTTTGCAAATTTTTGGTGTAAAAACAGATAAAGAGAACAGCGATTTGTCAGTTAATTAATAACAAAAAACACAAAAATTCTTTTTGCTTACACAATTTTACTAATTTTGCAGCCGAATTCATATTGTAATCACCCTGTGGGTAATAATTTTAGTTGAATGGCAAAAAACTTAGTTATTGTTGAGTCGCCTGCAAAGGCAAAAACTATTGAGAAATTTTTAGGCAACGATTTTAATGTAATGTCCAGTTACGGACATATTCGCGACCTTAAGAAGAAAGATTTTGGTATCGATATAGAAAACAATTTTGAGCCTATTTATGAAATTCCGGCTGACAAGAAGAAAGTTGTATCGGAACTGAAAACCGCTTCAAAAGCAGCCACAACTGTTTGGCTCGCATCGGATGAAGACCGTGAGGGAGAAGCGATTTCGTGGCACTTGTATGATGTGCTTGATTTGAAAAAGAAAGATACAAAACGAATTGTATTTCATGAGATAACCAAACCCGCGATACAAAATGCGATTGAAAATCCACGCGATATAGATAAAAATCTGGTAGATGCACAACAAGCACGACGTGTTTTAGACCGAATTGTAGGATTTGAATTATCGCCCGTGTTGTGGCGAAAAATTAAGCCGGCTCTATCTGCCGGGCGAGTACAATCGGTTGCAGTAAGACTTATTGTAGAGCGTGAACGCGAGATACAAAACTTCAAAACCGATATGGCATATCGTATTATTGCTCATTTCGTAAAAGAGGAAAACGGACAACTGCACGAAATAAAAGCAGAATACAACAAACGCCTGAAAACCAAGGAAGAGACAATGGCTTTGTTGGAAAAACTGAAAACTTCGGTTTTTACGGTGGAAGATATCTCTACCAAACCGGGTAAAAAATCGCCTGCACCGCCGTTTACCACATCCACGTTACAACAGGAAGCTTCTCGAAAATTGGGCTTTTCGGTAGCACAAACTATGATGATTGCCCAACGTCTGTACGAATCGGGAAGAATAACCTATATGCGTACCGATTCGGTAAATCTGTCGTCACTTGCAATCAATACCGCCAAATCCGAAATAACAGAACAGTATGGCGATAAATATCTGAAAATCAGAAAATATTCAACTAAGACAAAGGGAGCACAAGAGGCACACGAAGCTATACGCCCAACTTATATTAATCAACATGAAGCGGGAACAACGGCACAGGAAAAACGTCTCTATGACCTTATTTGGAAAAGAACCGTTGCTTCACAAATGGCTGATGCCGAACTCGAAAAAACCGTTGCAAATATAAATATATCAAATGCTGACGGCTTGTTTGTAGCTACCGGAGAAGTGATTAAATTTGACGGTTTCCTGCGTGTTTATATGGAAGGCTCAGATGATGAACAAGCCGAAAACGAAAGCGGATTACTTCCGCCAATGAGCATTAAAGAGGTGCTGCCGATGCAAGAGATAACAGCTACCGAGCGTTTTACTCAACGACCTGCGAGATATACCGAAGCATCGTTGGTGAGAAAAATGGAAGAGTTGGGAATCGGGCGACCATCAACATACGCCCCAACCATTTCTACCATACAAAACAGAGAGTATGTAGAGAAGAAAACCGTTGAAGGTGTAGAAAGAACTTATAATATTATCAAACTAAAAGACGGCAAGATAAAGGATAGCAACAAGAAAGAGATTGCCGGAACCGATAAAAACAAATTGGTACCTACCGATACGGGAATGGTTGTAAACGATTTTTTGGTGGAATATTTCCCGAAAATATTGGATTACAACTTTACCGCTAATGTGGAAAAAGATTTCGACCGCATTGCCGAAGGAAAACAGAAGTGGAATAAATCTATCAAAGATTTTTACGATGTGTTTCATCCTATAGTGGAAGAAACCATAGAGATGCGAATGGAACAGAAAGCAGGCGAGCGTATATTGGGCAATGACCCAAGAACCGGACGACAAGTTGCAGTAAAAATCGGTCGCTACGGACCTTTGGCGCAAATAGGAGTGTCGGGAGATGAAGAAAAACCGATATTTGCAGGATTGCTAAAAACTCAGTCATTGGAGACTATCACTTTGGAAGAGGCTCTAAAACTGTTTGAACTGCCGAGAAACTTGGGTCTGTTTAGAGATAAAGAGATGATTGTGGCAGTGGGACGATTCGGTCCTTATGTGCGACATAACGGTAAATTCGTATCTATACCCAAAGGTGTTGACCCAATGAAGATAACCACGGAAGAGGCTATCGAACTTATCGAAGAGAAAGAGCGTAAGGATAGAGAGAAAATTATAAAAACTTTCGAAGAAGAACCCGATTTACAAGTCCTGAACGGTAGATACGGACCTTATATCGCTTACAAAAAACAGAATTATAAGATTCCGAAAAAACAGACTCCCGAAGAGCTTTCTCTTAAAGATTGTCGTCAGATAATTGCCGACACTGATACCGACAAGGATAAAAAAGAGAAACCGAAAGCTAAGAAAACAACAACTAAGAAGGCTTCAACAAAAAACGATTCAGCTAAGAAGAAATAGATTGGCTTTTGATTTGCTGTTAGCTACTGACAGGGGTTGCGTAGTTCTTTTCGCTAATTGTACAACTGAGGATGTATAAGAAACAAAGCACACAACTGACTTCTCATACTGAATTAAGTTTTTTGCGGAATGAGGTATCTATTTTTTGCAGAGCAAAGAATAAAGTCACAAAGACAATTATATTTTTGATTTTAGTTCTATTTGTAAGCAACTGCTACTTATAAATTGATAATCCAAAAAACTAAAATCTTTTCTAATAACAAATGCCGTAATCGAAGAGGATATTCCTACAGGATATGATTTTCAGAGATTTGTCGGAACAAAAAAATTATTTTGAAGTAAGAGGTTGTTTTACGTCTAAAAATCAACAACTGATTACCCGGAAAAGTTACTCTAATAAAATAATTAAGGACATTCGTCAGTATCAAACAGTACGAATGTCCTTTTTTAATTATACAGCATCTATTTCAATATTGCTGTCCGATAAACATTTTCATTTTACTTTGAAATGATTTCGAGTAAACGATTTCAAAAATTATTTGGGAAAGAAGGCTTGAATTGAAAATAGACGTAGTCAAAATCCCAACATTCGTTCGTTTTTGTCATTGCCTA
>JBGZFC010000055.1:0-16687 GCA_041846575.1 Bacteroidota bacterium | reverse complement strand
GATCGTTACACCATTCGTGCAGGTCGGAACTTACCCGACAAGGAATTTCGCTACCTTAGGACCGTTATAGTTACGGCCGCCGTTTACCGGGGCTTCAATTCAAAGCTTCTCTTGCGATGACTTCTCCTCTTAACCTTCCGGCACCGGGCAGGTGTCAGGCTATATACAGCGTATTTCTACTTGGCATAGCCATGTGTTTTTGTTAAACAGTCGCCAGAATCGTTTCTCTGCGGCCACTGTTGACAGTGGCGTCCTTTCTCCCGAAGTTACAGGACTATTTTGCCTAGTTCCTTAACCGTGAATCTCTCGAGCGCCTTAGTATTCTCAACCCAACTACCTGTGTCGGTTTGCGGTACGGTTAACATGATAATTAACGTGTAGCGGCTTTTCTCGGCAGTCTGTTTACCCACATTATTGGCTAATCCGAAGACTTGCCATACTTTCAGGATCGACTCAGGATGCGGATTTGCCTACACCCGTCAATATCTACCCCCTTAAACCATCTATTCCGTCAGATGGCAGTGGTGTCACTGCTGCGTCCCCGCGTAACTTATCATGCTAGTAACGGAATATTAACCGTTTCTTCCATCGGAATCGCCGTTAGGCTTATCCTTAGGCCCGACTAACCCTGATCCGATTAGCGTTGATCAGGAAACCTTGGTCTTTCGGCGGGAGGGTTTCTCGCCCTCCTTATCGTTACTTATACCTACATTTGCTTTTCTTGACGCTCCAGCATATCTCACAATAAACCTTCTTCGCTGACAAGAATGCTCCCCTACCACTCCTTTGGGGAATCCACAGCTTCGGTAATATGCTTATGCCCGATTATTATCCACGCTCCGCCACTCGACTAGTGAGCTGTTACGCACTCTTTAAATGAATGGCTGCTTCCAAGCCAACATCCTAGCTGTTTTAGCGGCAAAACTTCGTTTAATGCAACTTAGCATATATTTCGGGACCTTAGCCGATGGTCTGAGTTGTTCCTCTCTCGGACACGGACCTTAGCACCCGCGCCCTCACTCCCGGGTATCACTTACACGCATTCGGAGTTTGTCTGGACTTGATAGGCGGCGAAGCCCTCGCATCCAATCAGTAGCTCTACCTCATGTAAGCTCTATGCCCGAGGCTGCACCTAAATGCATTTCGGGGAGTACGAGCTATCTCCAAGTTTGATTAGCCTTTCACCCCTACCCTCAAGTCATCCGAAAACTTTTCAACGTTTACCGGTTCGGCCCTCCATGTTGTGTTACCAAAACTTCAGCCTGCTCAAGGGTAGATCACTTGGTTTCGCGTCTACTCCTGCTGACTGTACGCCCTGTTAAGACTCGCTTTCGCTGCGGCTTACGTACCTGATAGTACTTAACCTTGCCGGCAAGAGTAACTCGTAGGTTCATTATGCAAAAGGCACGCCGTCACCCCGCAAAAGGGGCTCCGACCGCTTGTAAGCACATGGTTTCAGGGTCTATTTCACTCCTCTGTTCGAGGTTCTTTTCACCTTTCCCTCACGGTACTGGTTCACTATCGGTCTCCGGAGAGTATTTAGCCTTGGCGGATGGTCCCGCCGGATTCACACAGGATTTCTCGTGTCCCGCGATACTCAGGATACCGGTAGGCTTAGTCAAAGATTCGCGTACGGGATTATCACCCTCTGTGATCAATCTTTCCAAATTGTTCCGCTTCTCTGATGTCATGCCAAATCCCGGTCCTACAACCCCGATATTGCCGAAACAACACCGGTTTGGGCTTTTCCCGTTTCGCTCGCCACTACTTCGGGAATCACTATTTGTTTTCTTCTCCTATGGGTACTTAGATGTTTCAGTTCCCCACGTTTGCCTTCCGATTATACGGAATGATACACTCTTCGCGTATCGGGTTGCCCCATTCGGATATCCACGGATCAATTCGTATTTGCCAATCCCCGTGGCTTTTCGCAGCTTATCACGTCCTTCTTCGCCTTCCAGAGCCTAGGCATCCCCCATGTGCCCTTAATTTGCTTTATTTCGTTTGTCCCGAACAAATCTTGTTGTTACAAGAGATTACGGGTTTGATGAATACTAACGTTTGCTCGTTAATTTTTCTCTAATTTGCTCTTTTTACTGTTGATACATCATGTCAAAGATCGTTTCGTCTCGCTTATTAAGCGTGTCGATAGCGGTTTGATACGGATTTGAACCGATTTCATTAATTTTTAATTAATATCGCCCCCGACGGGCTTTCAAACTTTTTTTTTGCCTTTTCACTAAGCCTGCTTCTTTTAGGTTTGGCAACTCGCTTGTCGCTCTTTTTTTCAGCCTTCGTGGAGAATGACGGATTCGAACCGTCGACCCCCTGCGTGCAAGGCAGGTGCTCTAGCCAGCTGAGCTAATCCCCCATATTCTTTAATTAGTAATTAAAAATTATTAATTAATAATTACCATCTTGGTCGTAGTCCCAGGCAGAGTTGAACTGCCGACCTCTACATTATCAGTGTAGCGCTCTAACCAACTGAGCTATAGGACTGGCTGGCTTGCGTCGGCATCCCTCTGTCAGATTAAATCCACGGGAGATGGTCTGCTGTTTCCGGGTTTATCCGGTGATTTATTGATTATACATAATGTCCTTTAGTCAAGTGACTTTTAAGATACCTCGTTTCTCTAAATCTTTTTTAAAAAAGTGAAAAGAGCTTATTCGATTTTCTGGTGTCGAATAATGCCGGTCATAATCGGATGTATCTCGTTTAATCGAGTGGATTCTCCAGAAAGGAGGTGTTCCAGCCGCACCTTCCGGTACGGCTACCTTGTTACGACTTAGCCCCAGTTACCGGTTTTACCCTAGGCCGCTCCTTGCGGTTACGGACTTCAGGTACCCCCGGCTTCCATGGCTTGACGGGCGGTGTGTACAAGGCCCGGGAACGTATTCACCGCGCCGTGGCTGATGCGCGATTACTAGCGAATCCAACTTCACGAAGTCGAGTTGCAGACTTCGATCCGAACTGAGAGTGGTTTTGGAGATTGGCATCCTGTCGCCAGGTAGCTGCCCTTTGTACCACCCATTGTAACACGTGTGTCGCCCCGGACATAAGGGCCGTGCTGATTTGACGTCATCCCCACCTTCCTCGCATCTTACGATGGCAGTCTCACTAGAGTCCTCAGCATAACCTGTTAGCAACTAATGATGAGGGTTGCGCTCGTTATGGCACTTAAGCCGACACCTCACGGCACGAGCTGACGACAACCATGCAGCACCTACACAGATGTCCCGAAGGAAAAGCAAATCTCTCTGCTCGTCATCTGCATTTCAAGCCCGGGTAAGGTTCCTCGCGTATCATCGAATTAAACCACATGTTCCTCCGCTTGTGCGGGCCCCCGTCAATTCCTTTGAGTTTCATTCTTGCGAACGTACTCCCCAGGTGGATTACTTAATGCTTTCGCTCAGTCGCTTACTGTGTATCGCAAACAACCAGTAATCATCGTTTACTGCGTGGACTACCAGGGTATCTAATCCTGTTTGATCCCCACGCCTTCGTGCATGAGCGTCAGTTATGGTTTAGTAAGCTGCCTTCGCAATCGGAGTTCCTCGTGATATCTAAGCATTTCACCGCTACACCACAAATTCCGCCTACTTCATCCATACTCAAGAATGCCAGTTTCGAAGGCACTTTTACGGTTGAGCCGCAAAATTTCACCGCCGACTTAACATCCCGCCTGCGCACCCTTTAAACCCAATAAATCCGGATAACGCTCGGATCCTCCGTATTACCGCGGCTGCTGGCACGGAGTTAGCCGATCCTTATTCATACAGTACATGCAAAAAACCACTCGTGGTTCACTTTATTCCTGTATAAAAGAAGTTTACAATCCATAAGACCGTCGTCCTTCACGCGACGTGGCTGGTTCAGAGTTGCCTCCATTGACCAATATTCCTCACTGCTGCCTCCCGTAGGAGTCTGGACCGTGTCTCAGTTCCAGTGTGGGGGACAAACCTCTCAGTTCCCCTATCCATCGTTGCCTTGGTGAGCCGTTACCTCGCCAACTAGCTAATGGAACGCATGCCCATCTGTAACCGATAAATCTTTAACAATATATCCATGCGGATATATTGTATTATGGGGTATTAGTCCGAATTTCTCCGGGTTATTCCCCTGTTACAGGCAGGTTGCATACGTGTTACTCACCCATCCGCCGGTCGCCACCAAAGTATTGCTACCTCGTGCTGCCCCTCGACTTGCATGTGTTAAGCCTATCGCTAGCGTTCATCCTGAGCCAGGATCAAACTCTTCGTTGTATATTATAAAATTTTATCAGAACCATTCAAATCTGTAAATGTGAATCTACAGCAGATACAGCCCGATTATTGACTCCATAACGATACCGCAAGATTACCCTAAGCTCTTTTTCACGTTTTTTATTATCGTTGGTTTTTAAATTGAACGGGTACCTCGTTTGCCTTTTGCTCAAAGGCAAAACTTATTGTACTACTTGTCTATAAAAACGTATATGTAAATATTCTAAAGATCTCTTCTTTTTAAAAAATACCTTGATTTCTCAAAAGCGGATGCAAAGATAGATACTTTTTTTTTATCCGCAAAATTTTTTTGTTTTTTTTTGAAACTTTTTTTAGAGGAAATTGCAACTTTTTTAATTTACACGCTGGTACACAGCACTTTATACGGAATAAAAAAATCAATATTTTTCTAACAAAATTGCAGAACAGCAAAAATTTGATGAAAAAGGGGCTGTCTCAAAATTAAAGACAGCCTCTTTTTTGTCTTTTATCTTTGATATTTGGCTATATTTTAGTATCTTAAATGCAAAATAAAAGAATACGGCAAAGCCTGTTTTCAAAGAGTATAATCAAGGAAAAGTTGTACTATTCCCTCCAAGTCTATACGAAAAACTACCGACATATTCGCCCGCCCGCTTAGTTAGTCAAACAATCGACAATCTTGATATCAGTCGTGTTATAGACACCTACAAAGAGGCGGCTTGAGTACCTATCATCCACGCATGATGCTAAAAGTGGTTGTTTTCAGCTACCTGAATAACATTTATCCGTGTCGTAAAATAGAGAATGCACTCAACGACTACCTTAGTTTTATGTGGCTTTCGGGTAATCAAACTCCCGACCATAATACAATCAATAGTTTCTGTTCCTCTCACTTGAAAAATACAATTCATGATGTTTTTACGCAAGAGGTTAAATTACTGGTTTATATGGGCTATCTTAGTTTGGATATAGCCTATATGGATGGCACCAAAATCGAATCGCGAGCCAATAGCTACACCTTTGTATGGCGTAAATAAGTTGAAAAGAACAATTCCAAGCTGGAAGAGAAAATAAGAAAGATATTGGAACAGGTTGAAGAAAGCATTGCCGATGACAATCGTTCGGATAACGAGCCACCTACTCCAATTAACTTCGAAGAACTGAAAAAAACGCATTGCCGCCATCAACCGCGAGAACCGCACTAAAACGGAACAAAAAGCCATCAAAACACTAGAAGAAAAGCACCTTCCAAAACTTCAAGAATATGAAAATCATCTAAAAGTATTAGGTAATCGCAACAGCTACTCTAAGACAGATAACCCAGCTACTTTTATGCGAAAGAAAGACGACCACATGAAAAACGTACAGCTTAGACCTGCTCACAATGTTCAAATAGTCACCGAAAACCAATTTTCTACACATTACGACTTTTATCCCAATCCGGGCGATACATTAACATTGATACCTTTTCTTGATGAATTTAAAGAACGATACGACAAATATCCTGAAAAGAATGTGGCTGATGCAGGCTATAGCAGTGAGGAAAATTACGAGTTTATGGAGAAGAATGAAATAAAGGCATACGTCAAATATAACTATTTTCATAAAGAGAACAGTAAAAAATTTAAAAATAACGGATTTCTTATTCAAAACCTCTACTATAATAAAGAACAAGACTATTATGTTTGTCCAATGGGGCAACATATTGATAAAGTAGGCAATACAAGTCGTAAAAACGAGAGCGGATTTGTATCGCACATATCTATTTACGGAGCAAAAAACTGCACGGGCTGTCCGCTTAGAAGCTTGTGCCATAAGGCAAAGGGAGAGAGAAGAATCGAAGTAAACCACAATTTGAATCGTCACAGAGAAAAAGTGATGATGGACTTCGCGATATTCGCAGTTGCTTTTAATGTACTAAAACTGCACAGAAAAAATGGAGAATGCGGGAAAAAATACATCAGAACCACAAAAAACGAGTGTCTTTTTATGTTTTTCTGCAGTTTTTGTCTTTTATGATGCCGGATTTGCCAAAATTGAAGAATCGGTGAGAGAAAAAATCATTTTCGCTGCGTGATATAAAAAAAGTGACTGTTTCGTTTTGAGACAGCCCCTTCTTTTGCCCCCTTTTACAAATATATACAATAATAAATAAAGGAGATTAAAAAAATATGCCCCGCAGATAGGCGAGGCGCTAAATGTTTTCACAACGGAATAATCCTTATTGTGAATTGCTTCAATTATTTATGATACAAAAATATAAATTATTTGTTGACCACACAAGTTTTTATAAAAAAAACTCTAACTTTACCAATAAAATAACTTAAGAAAATAATGAGCAGATGATGCCAAGTATGTATATAAGAAATCGGAATGAAGTATTTGAAAATTTTGAAGCAAATTCACAACTCGATAAACTATCTACATATAATATATTAAAAGTTATTCTATACAATTATCGTTTTGCACATCCGACGGTTTACATAGTGATTTGAGTAGCAAACTTAATGTAACTTATATTCTCTCACAACTCTAATATGACTCCGCTTATTTATTGGGAGCGATATGCGATGCAATATTATTAGTTTTAATAGTGTATATTTTCGATAATTTTATTTATATTGTTTTGATAATAACATATAACTGCTTATTTTTGTAAAAACACATAGATCAAAACACTCAAAAATAAATATTTATGCGAAAAATCCTTGGCTTAGATCTTGGCACAACTTCCATTGGTTGGGCTTTTGTGCACGAAAAAGGAAAAGAAACAGACGAAACTTCTAAAATCATTCGTTTAGGCGTGAGAGTAAATCCATTAACAACAGATGAGCAAACAAATTTTGAACAAGGCAAACCAATTTCTACAAATGCAGACAGAACATTAAAACGTTCTGCAAGGAGAAATTTAGACCGATACAAACTTCGCCGAGATAATCTAATTGAAGTTTTGCAGGAAAACAACATTATAAAAGACCAAACAATTTTATCCGAAGAAGGTAAAAACACAACACATTCTACCTATTTGTTGCGTGCTAAAAGTGCAAGTGATAAAGTAGAGTTAGAGGATTTTGCTCGAATTCTCTTAATGATAAACAAAAAACGTGGTTACAAGAGTAGTAGAAAGGCAAAAAATGAAGAGGAAGGGCAAATAATTGACGGAATGCAGGTGGCTAAAACGCTTTACGAAAACAATTTAACCCCGGGTCAGTACAGCCTTCAACTATTATTAAACGGTAAAAAATATTTACCTGACTTCTATCGCTCTGACTTACAAAGAGAATTAGATAGAATCTGGGAATTCCAACAACAGTTCTACCCAGAACTATTGACTGATGAACTGCGAAAAGAGATTCACGGTAAAGGCTTACGAGCTACTTCCGCTATTTTTTGGAGCAAATATGGATTTAATACTGCTGAGAACAAAGGCACAAGAGATGAAAAGAAAATTCAGGCATACAAATGGCGAAGTGAAGCTTTAAGCAAGCAACTCGAAAAAGAAGAAGTCGCTTTTGTAATAGCTGAAATCAATGGAAACATCACTAACTCAAGCGGATACTTAGGAGCTATAAGCGATAGAAGTAAAGAGCTATTTTTCAACAATCAAACCGTAGGGCAATATCTCTATTCACAACTAAATAAAAATCCACACATAAGGCTTAAAAATCAAGTTTTTTACCGACAAGACTATTTGGATGAATTTGAAAAGATATGGGAAACCCAATCTCAATTTTACCCGCAGCTACTAACTATTGAGCTGAAAGAGGAAATCCGTAACATTATTATCTTTTACCAGCGAAAACTAAAATCTCAAAAATCACTAATTAGCTTTTGCGAATTCGAGAAGAAAGATGCTATTATAGAGAAAGATGGAAAGAAAGTAACAAAAACTCAAGGATTAAGAGTTATTCCGCGTTCAAGTCCACTATTTCAAGAATTTAAAATTTGGCAAAATCTAAATAATCTAAAACTGAAAAACACAACGACCGACGAAATTTTCGTATTAGACGACGAAGCCAAACAACTGCTTTTTGAAGAATTAAATATAAAAGGAAACCTAAAAAAAGAGAGTGTATTAAAGACTCTCGGCTACAACTCTAAAAATTGGGAAATAAACTACAGTGAAGTAGAGGGAAATAAAACAAACAGAGCTTTGTATGAAGTTTTTTTCAAAATTTTTGAAATAGAGGGACATGAAGAGGTTAATCTTTCTGATATTTCAGCAAAAGAAGCCAAAGAAATAATATCAACATTATTCAAAGCAATAAATGTAAATCACGAAATCTTGAATTTCGATGCAGAATTAGAAGGAAAAGAGTTTGAGATGCAACCATCTTATCAGCTATGGCATTTACTTTACTCTTATGAAAGCGACAATTCAAATAGTGGCAATGAGCTACTTTATAAATTACTGAACAAAAAGTTTGGTTTCAAAGAAGAGCATGCTAAGCTACTTGCCAACATTACACTCCTACCCGACTATGGAAATTTGAGTGCTAAAGCTATTCGTAAAATATATCCATTTATCAAAGACAACACATACGATAAAGCTTGTGCAGAAGCAGGATACAATCACTCGTCATCACTAAGTAAAGCTGAAATAGAAAGCCGCGAATTAAAACCATTATTAGAATTACTTCCTAAAAATAGCTTAAGAAATCCTGTTGTAGAAAAAATTCTAAATCAATTAGTTAATGTAATTAATGCTATAATTCAAGACCCGGAATTAGGAAAACCAGACGAAATTAGAATTGAGTTAGCACGTGAATTAAAGAAAAATGCAGGGGAAAGAGCCAAAATGACAGCAAGTATCAACAATGCGAAGACGGAACACGAAAAAATCAGGAAACTTTTAATTACAGAATTTGGTATAAAAAATCCAACTAAAAACGACATAATTCGCTATAAACTTTACGACGAATTAAAACTAAATGGCTATCACACATTGTATTCTAATACGTATATCCCAAGGGAAAAACTTTTTTCAAAAGAATTTGACATCGAACATATTATTCCGCAATCAAAGCTATTTGACGACAGTTTTTCAAACAAAACAATCGAAACTCGAAAAGATAATTTAGACAAAGCTAATGAAACTGCCATTGAGTATGTTGAACGAAAATACGGCAAAGAAAAAGCTGATGAATATCTTTCTCGTATTGATATGCTTTACAAACAAAAAGAAAATGGAATTTCAAAAGCTAAATATAGCAAGTTGAAAATGCGCACCGAAGACATCGGCAAAGGTTTTATTGAAAGAGACTTGCGAGATAGTCAGTACATTGCACGAAAAGCAAGAGAAATGTTACTGACAATTTGCAGAACAGTAACACCAACAACCGGTTCAATAACTGACCGATTAAGACAAGATTGGGATTTGGTAAATGTAATGCAAGAATTAAATTTTGACAAATACAAAAAATTAGGACTGACTGAGATTGTTGAGAAAAAAGATGGTGGAACAAAAGAGAGAATAATCGATTGGTCGAAACGAAACGACCACCGTCATCATGCTATGGACGCACTTACAGTCGCATTTACTACCCATAATCATATTCAATATTTGAACAATCTAAATGCAAAAAGTGATAGAAACAGCAATATCTATGGAGTTGAAAAAGTCATTACCGAAGTTGTAAACCGCAAACGTCGCTTTATAGCTCCAACTGAGAATTTTAGAGAAGAAGCAAAACATCATCTCGAAAATATTTTAGTGTCAATAAAGTCAAAAACTAAGGTAGTAACATCTAACAAGAACAAAATCAAAACAAAAAAAGGAACAATTGAAAAGACAGAACTTACCCCAAGGGGACAACTACATAAAGAAACTGTTTATGGTCGTATAAAACAATATTCTCAAAACGAAGAGAAAATCGGTTCTGATTTTACTAAGGAGAAAATATTACAAGTTGCAAACAAAAGTTACCGAAAAGCTTTAATGAGCAGATTAGAAGAGTTTAATTTAGATCCAAAGAAAGCTTTTACAGGAAAAAATAGTCTATCTAAAAATCCTATATATTTAAACGATGATAAAACTTTAACTTTACCCGAAAGAATAAAAACTATTTGGTTTGAAGATGTTTACACTATTCGAAAAGACATAACCCCCGATTTGAAAATTGACAAGGTTATTGATGTTGGAATAAGGCGGATTTTAGAAAATCGTTTAAAAGAATTTGGTGGAAATGCAAAAGAAGCATTTTCCGATTTAGATAAAAATCCAATTTGGCTTAATAAGGAAAAAGGAATCTCAATAAAAAGAGTAACCATAACGGGAGTTAAGAACGCAGAAGCATTACATTATAAAAAAGACCTTAATGGAAAAGAAATTTCAGACGAGAGCGGAAATAAAATTGCAGTTGATTTTGTCGCTACCGGAAACAATCATCACGTAGCTATTTACAAAGATGAAAATGGCAATTTACAGGATAGTGTAGTTTCGTTTTTTGAAGCCGTTGCAAGAGTAAATCAAGGATTGCCTATAATTGACAAGACTCTAAACAGAGATTTGGGCTGGCAGTTTCTTTTCTCGATGAAGCAAAACGAATATTTTCTGTTCCCCTCTGATGATTTTGACCCGAATGATATAGACTTGCGCAACCCAGACAATAATAATATAATAAGCAAAAACTTATTTAGAGTTCAAACGATGTCAAAAGTAGAATATGGTAATAGTGTTGTTAGAGATTATATTTTCAGACATCATATAGAAACTACGGTGGATAAAAAGAAAGAACTTCAGGATATTAGTTACATTCAATTGAAAAGTTTATCTAAATTAAATAATATTGTCAAAGTTAGAATTAATCATATTGGACAAATCGTAAAGATTGGCGAAAATTAAACATTTAATGATATGATAAAAAAAACACTCTACTTCGGCAATCCGACATATCTAAGTTTGCGAAACAAACAATTAGTTATACAGTTGCCCGAAATAGTAAAGAATGATACATTGCCCGAGACTTTTAAGGCTGATGCAGTGAAAACTATTCCGGTGGAAGATATTGGTGTAGTAATTCTGGACAATAAGCAAATAACTATTACACACGGGCTAATGGAGGCTTTGCTTGAAAATAATTGTGCTTTAATCACTTGCAACAACTCTCGAATGCCCATTGGCTTGATGCTTCCGCTTGCCGGAAATACCACACAAACCGAGCGGTTTAGAGATCAGATAGATGCATCCGTCCCGCTTAAAAAGCAATTGTGGCAACAAACCGTTCAGGCTAAAATTCAAAATCAGGCTTATGTGTTGGAAAACAAATCAAAAGTTGTGGTAAAGAATATGCTTGTTTGGGCAAACGATGTAAAAAGTGGCGACCCCGACAATTATGAAGCACGTGCAGCAGTCTATTATTGGAACAATATTTTTCCAAATATTTCAGGTTTCACACGTGGTAGAGAAGGTGATCCTCCCAACAATTTGCTGAACTATGGTTACGCCATTTTAAGAGCGGTAGTTGCCCGTTCGTTGGTTGCCAGTGGATTGTTGCCCACGTTCGGCATACACCACCGCAGTAAATACAACGCGTATTGTTTGGCTGACGACATTATGGAGCCTTATCGCCCGTTTGTAGATAAATTGGTGATTGAGATAATGGAAAGCGGGGTAGATATTGCTGAATTATCGCAGGAAATAAAAACAAAATTACTAAATATCCCGATTCTTGATGTGATTATCAACAACCAACGAAGTCCTTTGATGATTGCTGTTGGACAAACTACCGCATCGCTTAACAAGTGTTTTTCGGGCGAAATCCGAAAGATAAAATATCCTTCATTTGGCTAATTTGTCATATTTTGTGCATTTAGAGTAACTATGGAACGGTTTAGCGAATATAGAATTATGTGGGTACTTGTATTTTTCGATTTACCAACCGAGACCAAAAAAGAGCGAAAAATCTATTCCGATTTTCGCAAAAAGCTCGTTCAGGATGGGTTTACCATGTTTCAGTTTTCAATTTATTTGCGGCATTGTGCCAGTAGAGAAAATGCCGACGTTCACATTAAAAGAGTAAAAAGCTACCTCCCGCCTGCCGGACAAATCGGCATCCTTTGTATTACCGATAAGCAATTTGGGAATATGGAATTGTTTGTCGGCAAAAAAGAAAAAGAGGTAAAAACGCCTTACCAACAACTGGAATTGTTTTAGCATAAAAAATCCCGCCTTTCAAGCGGGATTTTTTACAACTGAACAACTATTTTTTTATTTCTAACATTCCTTGCAACGTGTTGTTTTTGAGCGAAATACCAATATTCTGTTGTTCAGAATATCAAAGATACAATTTTTGAAAGCAATTCACAACACAAAATGAGAACCTTTTAATCTTAAAATCGTTGTTCAGAATATCAAAGATACAATTTTTGAAAGCAATTCACAACACCCACTTTTGCATAACCGTTATGCAGAAAGTTGTTCAAGATGTCAAAGATACAAATAATTGAAAGCAATTCACAACACTTTCCGTAACTTCTCCATCAATACCTCGTTGTTCAAGATGTCAAAGATACAAATAATTGAAAGCAATTCACAACCGTTTCGGTTTGCGTTGCATATATCTTTTTTGCTCCTACAGAAACCGTTTGGTGGATGAATTCCGTTTTTATCATTTCGTCTGTAATCATAACTCAAATGTTTTCACAAATATAGCACTATTTTTCAATTAATAGCCATTGAAAACTAAAAGATTGCGAACCATGTGGCGTGAAAAAGATATATCCGGCTTTGGTCATTGCATCTACTACTTGCGTGTCGGCAACCTCGAGTGCGGGATTTAGCTCTTTGTTTATACTGCATCTCCTCCCATTGGAATCCACGCTGTGAATTCTTTGTTATCAACTTTATATCGGTAAAGGCTCATACCGATACCGTTTTTACGATAGCCATAAGCACTAATTATACGTGCTTGTTTTGGCAGTTCTCTGATTGATGATAATTTGATTGACATAATTTTAAATATTAATTAGTTAAAAAATGGATGTTCTGATAAAGTTTTAGCATTCTCGGAACGAGCTATGCGTATATATCTGAAAAAAGAATCTTCTGTAGTATGCCCCGTCATAAGCATAATTCTTGCAGCCGGAATACCGGCGAGATAAGCATTTGTGGCAAATGAACGACGTGCAGTGTGACTCGATATAAGTTTGTAACGAGGGGTTGAAAAACGTTCTGTTTTACATCCTCTTGTACGTTCGATATAGACTTTGTCTGTTATACCTGCACGTTTGCAAATAGCCTTGATTCGAGCGTTGAAATTCTGTTGTGTGTTAGTGTAAGGCGGAAATCCGTTATATTTACTTAAAATTTCTCGCACTATAGGATGAATAGGTATTTCAACGAATGAGCCTGTTTTTTTTGTTTTCTTAATAATCACGTTTGCCCTTATGTTACTTAGAGCAAGCTGCAAATAATCGCTGTAGCGCATCCCGGTAAGACAGCCGACGACAAAGAGGTCTCTAATGAGGGTGTTTTGATAATTTAGACGCAAATTGTAAAGTTTTTCAACTTCGTCAGAAGTGAGATAAACAGTTGTAACGGGTTCTTTTTTTAGTCTAAAATCTTTGTAACCTTCGTTCACTTCATATCCGGCACGCTTCATCGCGTTGAAAGATGTGAATATTTTACTCATTATGCTTGACACTGTGTTTTGTAAATAATTGAATGAATTAAGAAAATCGTGAATATCTTCGCATACTTCGTAAGTGAGCGAATCGGAATATATTGTAATGCCGCGATTTTTCTCATACGCAGCTAATCTTTCTGCATTTAGTCTGATTTGCCTACGATAGTCTTTTCCCTTTTTTGATTTTAGCGATTGATTTAAAATAAAAGGAACTGCAAGACATGTATTTTTTTTCTTTTTAAAAGAGAACATAGTTTTTTCAATTTGAAGCAGGGGAGTTAACCCTGCTTTAAAATTTTATAGAATTTCGCAACCATAAACGCACTCGTGTAAAGCTGCAGGAATCTCTTCGTCTGAAAACTCTTGCTTTGCAAACCACTTTGATGCTTCTTCGTCAGAAATAATCTCGTATGTGTCATGCGAGCCTTGAAAATTTGACCAATGCGCTAATATCCATTTGCCACCTTTTGTCAAATAAATAGCTTCGTGTTCCCATTGAGAACCGGTTGCTTTGCTAATGTGATTATTGCCATTCCAATAAGTTTTTTCATTAAATTTCTCTGCTGTTTCACTGTTAAACCAGCTTCCAGAGCGTCTGTTAATGCTATTCGTGTCATGATTTTAATTATTAAATGATTAGTAAATTCCATGCAGTGCGATTAAAAAGCACTTAGTTTGTGTCGTGCGCAACTTTAATTATTTCAACCTCTTACTCCGCCGTTGTAGCAGCGTATTATTTTACCGTGATAATGCTTGCGATAATTTTCTTTATCATTTTTGAACAGTCTTATCGATTCGTTGATGTTTTGTGCGGAATAGTATATAGATGTATTTCTCCCCATTGAATCTATTACTTGATAAGTGTTATTTTGTTTTGTTTTCATATTTAATCTATTTCAAATTCATCTTCGTACACTTCAATTTCTTTACCAGAACCGGTTATTCGAATAAGCCATTTATAGCTTATCTTTTCGATAAGTTCTATTCGAGTATAACCTAAGTAGGGATTTTTTAATGTTGCTGTCATGTTTTTATTATTTTCTAAAGCAGACTAATATGGAATTACAAGTATATCGTACGAATTGAAACATTTTTTTACGAAAAGAGAGGTTGTACGTTCTTTTTACTTTTAATCGTACTATCAGTAAAATAGAAACAAAAAGTCCCGAAGAAATTCGGGACTTTTTGTTATTTTATTTTTATGAATAATTTAACATCAATTTTAGTTGGGGGATTCTCTTTGTGATAATGATTCTCAACTGTAATTTCAAATTTAGGTGTTTCATAATGCCGCATATCAAAAAAAGATTTGCCATCTGAAGACAACTCAATATCCTTTTTTCTGTCAGGAAGCATATTTAATGACTTATCGGCTAAATCTAAAATGCTATTTGATTTATCAATAGAAATATTTTCCCATATATACAAATAATCATTTTTAATAGACTCATCTGTCTTTGTAGGATTACCCAGTTCTTTTGTGAAATTTTTAAGAATTTGCTCTTGTGGTTCTGTTGAACACGAAATGCATAGAAATGCAATAAAAGAAATAAATAGAATTTTTTTCA
The DNA here is from genome assembly GCA_041846575.1 of Bacteroidota bacterium. Lineage (GTDB taxonomy): Bacteria > Bacteroidota > Bacteroidia > Bacteroidales > Dysgonomonadaceae > JBGZFC01. The sequence goes on along the minus strand of JBGZFC010000055.1, from coordinate 1,248 downwards.
TATTGTTTGAAATTAAAAGATTAATAATTGAGTGCAAGGTAGTAATATTTTTGAAAATAAAAAAACCGCTCCCGAAAATTCGGGAGCGGCAGGGTGCAAATTAAGTTGTCAAACAATAACTCACACAACTGATAAAAATTCTTCGCCAATATTACGTATGCCGTTTATTATTTTTTCTCTTTGTTCCGGTCGTGGTTTACGGTATCCGGTAGCATAGTGCCCGAGTTGGCGTTCATTAATTCCGGTAACACGAGAAAGAGCCGAGCGGGTTAATATTCCGTCGAAATATTGCAATAGTGCAGATACTTCTAAATTATACTCAACTTCGTAACCGTGAACCCAAGTCGGTATGGGTTCTCCGCTTTCGAGGTGCCCTTCTTTTGAAAATTCTAAGGATTCGATAACTGCTTTTTTTATTCCGTCTAACGTGCGATGTGTAACGGCTACCACTTCATCGGGCAGTTCTATAAGTGCGCAGTAGTTTCGGTCTGCATATCCTATTTTAGCTATAAGTTTTTCCATATTTTTTTTGTTTTTTGTGCAGAGTGGTTATCGCCACTCTGCTTGTTTCCAAATGCTGTTTAAAATAAATTGGTCTAAAACATCGTTAGGTTTTCCGTTTACTGTAACGGTGCCTTTTTTAGTAGGGTGCTTGAATTGCCTGTGGCTACCTCTCTGGCGAGCAATGTACCATCCATCTGCTAATAGCATTGCTATAACTTCTCTTACTTTGTATCTTTTCATTTTGTTTTGTTTGTTATTGTTTGACATTACAAAGATAGTAATATTACTATCAATAGCAAAATAAAAAAGCATTTATTTTTATGTTTTACAGCATATTTTTATAATAAAACCGTTTCCAATCTCTTGAAAACGGTTTTATTGTGTATTTAAAAGCTGTTTATTGAATTTCCTCAATATATTTCACTCTTAGAACTTCGCTGAAAAACAGTGTAGGATTGTCGGTTTTCAACTTCACTCCTTCTTGTGTTTTATACCTTTCGGCAAAATGTTGCATATACTGTTCATCGGTGCAATCGCTGTCGAACTTGCTGCTTTCACGTAGTTTCGTGAGAAAGTCCTCCGTAGAGGTGGCGGTAATGGTACTATAATACTCCCCAAAAACTGGACAACAAGTTAAGACATGACGATGAAAGAAAAAACATTATCTTTAACAAAAAAAACTTATGTCCACAACAAGAAGAAAATTCATCAAAGAGTTCAAAGCGAAAGTCGTTTTAGAATCTT
>JBGZFC010000054.1:0-14030 GCA_041846575.1 Bacteroidota bacterium | reverse complement strand
AGAACTCAATATGAAGAATATTAGCGATATACAATATAAAATCAATAGAAGACCAAGAAAAAATCTAAATTACAAACAACCATTCAAAATTTTTTATAACTTTGTAAATAACAAAATTGCATTTGCTTGTTGAATCTACCTGAGTTTAAGATTGCACAATGTTTCTAAAAAATTTATACGATAAATTTTTGCAATGGAGAAGTGTTAATATAAAAGAGCGGCACTTTATGCTTTTTGTATGTCTTATAGTTGGCGTGCTTACAGCTTTAGCTTCGTATGTATTGAAGCAATCGGTACATTTTATTCAGTCGTTTTTGACTCACAATTTTCAAGAGAGTGGAGCCAATTATCTGTATCTCCTATATCCGGTAATTGGCATTTTGATAGCCGGATTGTTTGTTAGATATATCGTCAAAGACGATATTAGTCACGGTATTACCAAAGTTTTGTATGCTATTTCTACGCGTAAAAGCCGAATTAAGCCACACAATACATGGAGTTCGCTTGCAGCAAGTTCCATCACCATTGCTTTTGGTGGTTCGGTAGGGGCGGAGGCGCCTATAGTGCTGACAGGTTCGGCAATTGGTTCTAATGTCGGTCGCTTTTTTAAATTAGACCAGCGTAATCTGATGTTGTTAGTCGGTTGTGGAGCTGCCGGAGCTGTGGCGGGAATTTTTAAAGCTCCAATCGCCGGCATATTGTTTGTGATAGAGGTGTTGTTGTTAGATTTAACCATGTCGTCAATCCTTCCATTGCTGATAACATCGGTAACGGCAACCACCATTTCGTATGTTCTGACAGGAACAAATGCCATGTTTGCCTATTCGCAGGTAGAGGTATTTGCATTACACCGAATTCCACATGTTATTGCTTTGGGAGTTGTTTGTGGTATTCTATCTCTCTACGTAACACGCTCTATGAGTTGGGGCGAAGGCATATTTGCCAACAAACCGCGTTGGTTACGTTTTTTGATTGGAGCTACGGTTTTAAGTGTTCTTATTTTCTTTTTCCCGCCACTATTTGGAGAAGGTTATGACTCAATAGAGATACTGCTTGCCGGAGGAGATAAGTTTAAGGAGTTGCTTAATGAGAGTATGTTCTATAATTTTCAAGGAAGATGGGGTATTGTAATTTTTTTAGGATTGATTTTGTTTTTTAAAATATTTGCAACTATCGCTACTAATGGCGGAGGCGGAACAGGCGGTATTTTTGCCCCGACGCTATTTTTAGGTTGTGTTTTAGGTTTTGTATTCTCATACATACTTAATCAGATTGGACTATCATCTTATCTGCCACAAGAAAACTTTGCATTGATGGGAATGGCGGGAGTAATGTCGGGGGTTATGCACGCACCGCTTACCGGAATATTCCTTATTGCCGAACTTACCGGGGGGTATGACCTGTTTTTGCCCTTAATGATAGTATCTTCGACTTCTTATGCAACCATAAAAGTATTCGAGAAACACAATATCTATGCTAAACAATTGGCAAAGAGCGGTGAGTTGATTACTCACCATAAAGATAAAGCGGTGCTTACATTCCTTAAGATAGAAGATGTGCTCGAAACAGATATACCGACGGTTTATCCCGAAATGACATTAGGAAATGTAGTAAAGATAATGTCGACAAGTAATCGCAATATTTTCCCTGTTACAAACCACGAAGGTAAATTGAAGGGACTTGTATTTGTGAATGATATCAGGAATATAATGTTCCGTCCCGAATTGTACGACAGGTTTTTGGTCGAACGTTTTATGGTTGGTGCTGATATAAAGATTAATATCAACACACCTATGGAAAAAGTAATGAACATTTTCGAAGATACCAAAGCTTGGAATTTACCCGTTGTAGATGATGACGGAATTTACAAAGGCATATTGTCGCAGTCGTCGGTATTTAATTCATATAGAGAAATATTGGTTGATAATTATTCGGAAGAATTTGAATAAAAAAATATGAATAAGAAAGATTTGCGTATAGTTTTTATGGGTACGCCAGATTTCGCGGTGGAAACTCTAAGGTTGCTTGTTGAGAACAGCTATAGTGTTGTGGGAGTGGTTACAACTCCCGACAGACCTGCAGGAAGAGGATATAAATTTCAGGAGTCTGCTGTTAAAAAATATGCTTTATCGCAAGGACTCTACATTATGCAGCCCGAAAAACTGAGAGATGAGTCTTTTTTAAACGAACTTAAAAGTTTAAATGCCGACCTGCAGATTGTGGTTGCTTTTCGTATGTTACCCAAAGAGGTATGGAGTATGCCTGCCAAAGGAACTTTCAACGTACATGCTTCACTTTTACCACAATATAGAGGAGCGGCTCCTATAAATTGGGCTGTAATAAACGGAGAAAAGGAGACCGGAGTTACCACTTTTTTCCTTTCGCACGAGATTGATACGGGAGATATTATTTTTCAGGAAAAAATATTGATAGGCAAAGAGGATAATGCTGAAATAGTGCATGATAAATTGATGACTTTGGGTGCACAATTGGCGCTGAAAACAGTGGATGCTATAGAAAATGATGCCATTAAACCCAAAGCTCAAAGCAAATACTATATAGACGAAAGCGAACTGAAGTCTGCTCCCAAATTGTTCAGAGACAATACCGAAATAGATTGGAACAAAACCGGAACAGAAATTTACAACTTTGTGCGTGGTTTATCGCCTTATCCCGCTGCCTGGACTGAGTTTTATGTGAATGGTGAATCGCAAAGTTTCAAAATATACGGAACAAAATTTGTGCCGGGCGAACATTCGTTGCCAATAAAACAGATAGTTACAGATAATAAAACATATCTGTGTATAGTGGTAACCGACGGTTTTATAGAAATAACCGACATTCAAATTTCAGGGAAAAAGCGGATGGAAATCAGAGATTTTTTGAACGGTTTTAAATTCGAATAAATTTTTACCCTGCCCACGTCTCTCTATCCAGATTTCTGTAATTTATTGCTTCTGCCAGATGCGAGGGGAGTATATTCTCTGATGCATCCAAATCGGCAATAGTACGCGCAACTTTAAGAATACGGTCGTATGCTCTTGCCGAAAGGCTCAGTCGCTCCATTGCAGTTTTAAGTAACTTCAAGCCTGATTCATCGGGCGACGCATATTTGTGTAATATTTTTGAGGTCATTTGTGCATTGCAATAGATACCCGGTGTTTTTGCAAATCGTGCAGCCTGTATCTCTCTTGCTTTCACAACTCTTTTACTGATTTCCGAACTATGTTCGGCCGGATTTTTATCGGATATCTTTTCGAAAGGTACCGGAACGATTTCTACGTGCATATCGATGCGGTCGAGGAGTGGTCCCGAAATTTTATTCAGATATTTTTGCACTGCTCCGGGCGGACAAACACACTCTTTTTCGGGGTGATTGTAGTATCCGCAAGGGCAAGGATTCATCGCCGAAACCAACATAAAACTAGCCGGATATTCTACCGAAAATTTTGCTCGTGAAATTGTAATTCGTCTATCTTCGAGCGGTTGACGCATCACTTCAAGCACACTTCTGTTAAATTCCGGCAACTCATCAAGAAAAAGCACTCCGTTGTGTGCCAGACTTATTTCGCCTGGTTGCGGATATGTACCACCTCCAACCATGGCTACATCAGATATTGTGTGGTGTGGTGAGCGGAAAGGGCGTTGCGACATTAACGAAACACTTCCCTCCAGTTTCCCCGCAACACTGTGAATTTTAGTTGTTTCGAGAGCTTCCTCCAAAGTGAAAGGCGGTAAAATGGAAGGCATTCTTTTTGCCATCATCGACTTTCCGGCACCGGGCGGACCTATCATTATAATATTGTGACCTCCTGCTGCAGCAACCTCTAAGGCTCGTTTTACACTCTCCTGTCCTTTTACATCAGAAAAATCGAATTCAAAGTTTGATTGTTTACACAAGAACTCTTTTTCAACATCAACTTTAACAGGCTCGAGATGTAATTCATCGTTCGAAAATGCTATCACCTGACGGATATTATCAACTCCACATACATTCAAATCTTCTACTACTGCCGCCTCTTTTGCATTTGCAGAAGGTAAAATAAGACCCTTAAAACCGTTTGCCTTAGCCATTATGGCAATGGGGAGAGCTCCTTTTATCGGTAAAATGGAGCCGTCGAGCGAAAGTTCGCCCATAACAATATAATCGGAAAGCTTGTCGGATGAAATAGATTCCGATGCAGCTAAAATGCCTATTGCCAGAGGCAAATCGTATGCCGAACCCTCTTTTCTGATGTCGGCAGGAGACATATTGATTACTATCTGTTTTCGAGGAAATGCGAATCCATTTTCGTGCAGAGCCGAAACAATGCGTTCATGACTCTCTTTTACAGAAGTGTCGGGTAAACCTACCAAAAAGAACTTAATACCTTTAGTGCAATTCACCTCTATAGTAATCAGCGTTGCATCTATTCCTTGGACTGCAGCTCCAAATACTTTAACTAACATAAAATTGTCCTTTCTCTTTTGTTCCTATTTTGATTGTTATCCGTTTTTAATTCTCTTTTCTATATCCGAAGGAAGTATATTTCTTTGGCTAATTATTCCTTTTGGAGAAATCAGAATGTTGTTAGGTGTAAACTGTATGTTGAAAGCATCTACAATGTCAGAAGCCCAACTGTTTTTCTCGGCTATTACGGTCCAAGTTATAGAGTCGTTTTCGATATATGATATTGGATATGTGTCTGAATCGATATAAATAGTTACAAATTCTATACTATCTTTCGGGAGTTTTTCGTATGTCTTTTTAAGAGATTTCACTATCTCTCTCGATTGATTGTTTTTGGATGAAACAAACGAAAGTAACAGATGTTTGCCAATAAAACTACTCGGAGTGAATAATTTTCCGTTTATATCTTTGATTTCGAAATAGGGCATTGGTGAGCCTTCGGCTGAACGATTGATTTTTTCGGAAAAGGCTTTTAGATTAAGTCCCAATTGGCTGTTTTTAACATCGCCTGTAATGTAGTCGAGGGTTCTTGCAAGAGCAGCCGGATTCTCGGCATTACTGAAGAAGTTACTAATCAGAATAAGACTTGATGTTTTGGTGGGATTTTCTTTAATAAACTCTTCGGTATTTATAAGAAGTTGTTTATTGATAGCATTTAAACGTGCAATTTCATCATTATCTGTTAGTTTCCCAACATTACTGCCTGTATAATCAGGAGATAGTTTTTTAATACCTTCTATCAAATATGACCTCTGTTTTAACAGCTCTTTGTTTTTCTCTTTGAATGCGGTTATTTCATTATTTATCTCGTTGCCTGTAACGTGTATGAGGTCGGTTAGATCGGCATCACCGCCAATTTTTATTTTATCGCCCTTATCAACAAAGAATGATACAGATGTTTGTTGTTCGTTAAAATATAGCGATAGCATGGTTAGTGTATCAACTTTTATTTTATGCGAAAAATGTCCGTTGCTTTTGCTCTTTATAGTGTCTATTGCCAAAGTGTCATTAGACATATACGATAAAAGGATAAAAGGAATTTCAAGTTTGTTGATATCGCCTTTTATGGTAACAGATTTGTTGTTGTTTTTTTTGCACGAAACCAGACACACAGCAAGCGCGAGTACAATAAAACAGTATTTTAAAAATCTATTCTTTTGCATCTTGTTGTATATTCAGGAGTTGCTTGGTTTTAATGTTTTTATTCGATATTACTACTCTATATGAACGAATATAATTATGAAAAATTGCAAATATCTAATAATATTTTTGCTTTTTAATGACTCTTTGATAATACAAATTTATAACTTTTTTTCAATTATTAGCAAATAATTGTGCGATTATTTTGAGATATTTATTTTCCCTTACCAATACAACTTAATAACTACTAAAGCGTAATTGTTTTACAATATTAATGTTAATTATTTTGATTGTTTTTGTTTTATCTGTTTTTTTGTACTTTGAAATTATATGTTTATAAAACCGTAACCAAATAAGGGAAATTTATGACTGTTCCATTAGCTGAAAGACTGCGTCCGAAAAATCTGGATGAATTTATCGGTCAAGAGCACTTGGTAGGGCGGGGGGCTATTCTCAGAAAAATAATAGATTCGGGAAGAATACCCTCTATAATACTTTGGGGTCCTCCCGGAGTAGGGAAGACTACGCTTGCCAATATTCTTGCCAACACGATAAAAGCTCCTTTTTATCAACTGAGTGCCGTAAATTCGGGAGTGAAGGATGTGCGTGACATTATTGAAAAAGCGAAAGGTGCTCGTTTTTTTGATTCTCCTCCGCCAATTCTTTTTATCGATGAAATACACAGATTTAGCAAATCGCAACAAGATTCGCTGTTGCATGCCGTGGAAACAGGAGTAATAACTTTAATCGGTGCAACTACCGAGAATCCTTCATTTGAGGTTATACGTCCGCTTTTGTCACGATGTCAGATATATGTATTAAAATCGCTTGAAAAATCTCACCTTGAGACACTTTTAAACAGAGCGTTGGAGGAGGATGTTCTGTTAAAAAACAAGGATATAAAAGTTGAGGAGACAGATGCTCTGTTTCGCTATTCGGGTGGCGATGCACGTAAATTGCTCAATATTTTAGACCTATTGATTTCTGCGGAAGCGGATGAAACAATTATTATTAACGACGAAAGTGTTACCGACCGATTACAAGAGAATCCTGCCGCATACGACAAAGGAGGTGAGATGCATTATGATATTATTTCTGCTTTCATAAAATCGATACGTGGCAGCGACCCTGATGCTGCAATCTATTGGCTTGCACAAATGATTGCCGGAGGCGAAGACCCTAAGTTTATTGCTCGTCGTTTAATTATTTCTGCAGCCGAAGATATCGGATTGGCAAATCCGAATGCGCTTTTGCTTGCCAATGCATGTTTCGATGCCCTGCAAAAAATCGGCATGCCCGAAGGCAGAATAATTTTGGCACAAACCACTGTTTATTTGGCCACTTCGCCCAAAAGTAACTCTGCTTACATGGCTATAGATAGTGCTTTGGCAAATGTTGAGAGTACCGGTGCTCTACCTGTTCCCCTCCATCTGCGTAATGCACCCACTTCGTTGATGAAAGAGTTGAATTATGGCAAAGATTACAAATATTCGCACGATTACGAAAACAATTTTGTAAAACAACAATATCTGCCTAAGGAACTAATAAATACCGAGTTTTGGAATCCGCAAGCAAATGCTTCTGAACAGAAAATGAGAGAGTTGATGAGAAAACTTTGGGGAAAATAGAATTGTTTAATGTGATAATATATCAATGTGTTGATTGTGATTGGTATTACGTGGTGCGAGAGGCGTGTTTTTGGGTGGATAGAGTTGGGAATTAGTAATTGATAAATTGTAATTATTTGAGCAGTTGGTTTCGTTTTTTAAGATTTCACTAAACCCAGCCAACCTACAAATCCAATACCAACCCATACATCTATTATCGTATGGCATGCTATGTTTTTCACATTTCAAATCTTGTAGAAGTGAAGTGTTGGCTCGTGTAACAAAAAATATACGATTTCGATAATTTCAACCGAATATTTGTATCTACATCACTCCTCCTTCCCAAAATAAAAGGAGACTCTCTTTGCTTTTAGTTGTTATTTGCCTATCGGCACTTTTTTTTGCACGATACAACAAACAATAAAAGTATAAATGCAATCGACCATTTTGTGCTTTGTTATAGAATGTGTTAGAAAAGAAACTCCGTTTGCATTATAATATCATCAAAAACAAAATAACAACGTGTGCAAAAGAGTTATTAAACTCAATTGCACACAATCGTATCAAATATGTTTCAGTTCTACTTCAATATCAAGTACCCAACAAATTTATTATAAATAATCGAAACTATCTGTTTACTGCAATTTTTCTTCTAATTTGTTTTTTGTCGGGAGTAGTTACAACAAGCAGATAAACACCTTTGCTTAGGTTGCTAACATCTATTGCGGTTTCGTTTCCACCAACTTTAACAAGTTGTCCTGCTGCGTTATATATAGCCGAATCAACAACATTGATGCCCGACAAATAGATATAATCTTTAGCCGGATTTGGGTAAACCGACAAACCATCTTTTATCTCACTTATACCTACCGGAATAGATACACAAGTCTCTTCAGATTCACAATCAGTATAAATAGCTGTAACACAAATAGAAAAATCGTCGCTACCCAAACTTTGCGATGTAAACGAATATTCTAATTGGTCTGCCGGAAGAGTAACCGTTTCGAACAGTCCTACCCCAACAACTTTATATCCTGTTAAGTTTGTAACATCTCCGGATGGTTGTTCCCATTTCACAACTCCCGAATTTGCGTTTGTAGTTTCGAAAGTAACATTGGTTACCGGGTTGCAAACCGCACCGTTACAGTTGTTTGTCCAAGAAAAGAATTCGCCGGCAGATGGTCCTCCGTTTGCAGTGAAAACAACTTCGCCGTGCGAGTCTGTAATACTGAAAGAAATCTCTCCATCAAATGCTCCTGAAGCCCAATAAAATTTGAGAGCAGAAGACGGGCAAGATAAGGTAGCCGTACCGGAAGACCCACTTAACAAAGCAATATTACCTATTGGAATATTGTCTGCAACAATTCTAATCTCGGCTCCATTCCATCCGTCGCCAAAACCGTCTCCCATATTGAAAGTAAGATCACACCAACTTCCGGAATCAATCATTTTGCCTATGTTAGAACCGATATTTGTTGTGCTTAACGTTTGGAAAGAGTAAAAATATCTTCCTGCCGAAGGTACGTTGTCTGTCCATGTGCTTTGTGCTCCAACTTCAGGGTTTTCGATTTCGTGTACCAAAGTTCCGTTTCTAAAGATTTGCAATTTAGTAAAATCTGTCAGAGGCTGTCCTTGAAGATTTAGAGAAGGATTTGTCCATGCCAAAACAACTTTTTGAGGAGTGTCGCCTTCGGTTAAAGTAACGGCTTCTACACCGGAGGGCGACGTTGGGGTGAAATCCGTTTTAATTGCGAAACCCGATGCTTGTTTTTCAAAAGCACCGATAAATTCGAGTGATAGCTTGTTTAGGTCAACGATGTAAAGCTCCGAACGCGAAGCATCATAGTTATAAGCAGCCCAATAGAGTGTATTGGTTTCTCTATCAACTGCCATATCCTGTCCAAATGTTACATTAAAACCTGCACTGAAAAGTGGTGTAACATTTCCCGATTGTGGGTCAATCTCAATAATCAGGTCGTGTTTTGAATCTGCGGCGATAATTCTACCGTTATTCATCACCTCGAAACAGATTATTGTTCCATCATAATCGAAATTGGCAACAAAAGTCTCTGTTCCTGTTTCCATATCGATGGTATAGAGGGCTCCTGCCGAATTTGGGTCGAGTTTCACTCCATACATAACATCAGTTTGAGGATTATAAGACAACAATGCCGAATTTTCGAACGTGCTGAAAACTGTTTCTGTTTGGCCTGTAACGGGGTCAACCGAAAACATTTTCGGGTCGTTATATCCTAAGCCGTAATATTTACCTTTGTAGTATTCTGCTCCATTCACAAACATCAATGGAGCAGTAGAACCGTAGGCAGTAACATTCTCGGGGTTGTCGAGATTGAAATGGCTTGTTTGTGAACCTTCAAGAAATATCAAAGCCTCACTATTTGCAGCTCTGTCGATTTTCATTTGCAGCACAGAGCTTTTTTTCGCTTCTTTAGCATGACCAAACTCTTGAGCCATGATTGAAAAATTAACGAGCAGCAATGCCGCAGCGATAATAGATTTTACCCTAAAAAGCGATGTCATAAGTAATTTTCCGTCCATTTTTTTTATAATTTATTGATTAGTAATTAAATAAAGAAAGTAGTTATTTTGTTGTAACCTTCAACATTCTTAAGACGACATTTTTTACATTACAAACCTAATGTTTTTTTAAATTATTTGCAAATATAACCTGATAATTAACACTAATGCGGGATTTTTTAACAAATTCAGAGTCCTGATTAATTTTATTAAAGTGGATATTTTTGAATAAAAAAACTTTGCTCCGGTTTTTATAAGATTAACACCGTCTTTAGTACCAACTCATACCTCTATTATCGTATGGAGAACTATGTTCTTCGTATTTCAAATCTTGTAGAAGAGAACCATTGGCACGAATTACGAAGTTGTAAGATTTGTATAGACCAAAAGGTATAAAGTTAGCCGACATGCTCCAGCAGTGTAGGTTACGAGTTATGGTGCAGTTTACATTGGTTATTTTTTTCAAATCGAAATTATAGTCAGCATGGAATGTAAAGTCCCAATTTTTTGTTGGTTGCAGCGAGCCTCTTAGTCCCAAGTTGTGAGTTAATCTGCCTTTATAATCCATTCTGTTGAAGTCGAAATCGCCATAACCGTATCGTAAAGAGTAATTTATAGCGAGATCCCATTTTACTACATTTTTTAGATAGCCGTCATCGTCAAACTCGCCCATGGAGTGGTTGCCTTGATCGAAAACACTTTTTCGTACTCCTGACTCGTTTGGATTTTGACCTAAAGTGCCGTCATCAGGAATATTGTTTTCTTTGTTCTTGTTCTCATTTTCATTATTCTTATCCTTTTTTCCGAACAGATTATTTAAGGTTTCTTGATTGATTGTGTAGGAAAAAGAAGTGCCTGTAGAGCTTAGCTTTCCTATTCCTTTTCCGTTAAAAATGCGAAGTTTGTCCACCCTTACAGGTTTGTTGTACTCATTTAGTTCGTAAATATAAGGATCCCAAGTGGCATTGAGTTGTAGAGTATATGATTTTGACAGTTTTAGTCTTATGCTTGTGCTTATATCGCTCCACCGCATAGAATCTGCCATCATGTTGTATGAAAAATTAATTCCGAGGTCATCAATCAAACTTACTTTTCGGTATCCGGTAGAGTCTCTATCGCTGCGGAGTTTCATCTCTAAATTGTTTTTTAAACCGAAGTTCAGACTTCCGTTTTTACCTCTTGATGCAGAACCGAATATCATACTTGAATAGGGAGAGTAGGTATGCTCCACCTCATCGCCGTATTCATTTATATATGAATATGTTTCGTAAAAACCATATCGAGGATTTCCGAAGTCGGGTCTGTAGCTTAATGATACGCTGGGAGAAAATACGTGTCGGATAGCTTGTATTTTGTCTCCGAATATTTTCCAAGGGACATACATTCCGTATAGTGTTGTATTGGCACTGATAGATGCATTGTAATCATAAATGCGTTTAAATCCGTAAATTGTATCTATGGGTACATGTCGTTTTGCGACCGGGTCCCAAAACTCTTTTACGCCTCCTGTGTACCAACGTTCGGAATAGCTTAACGAAGGAGAAATATTTATAACGTCAAACAGCGAAAATGTAGCACTTACAGGTATTCGATGCATCATCCCGTTTTTCCAGTCTTTTATGATATTTGATTTGAAAAAACGATTTTCTTTGGTTGTTATGGCGTTTCTAAATTCTCCCGAGTAACTCATCGATATTTTTTCGTACCATCTCTCCTTGCCGACTGTTTTTTTTCGCTTTAATGGGTAAATACGACTCATGTTTACCGAAAAGTTGGGTAGAGTAACAGATATTGTAGAATCTTTAGAAATCTGGTTTATGCTCATGCTTGCCGATAAACTCCAAGGTGATTCGGGAAATCGTTGGGTTACGTTTATGCTCGAACTTTTGGAATTGTTTACTGATGCTCTTGTATAAAGTGTGCCAATATCGTTGTGATTTGCTTTGCTACTCGAAAAGTTTACGCTTGCCGAAAAAGTTCTGAACATATTTGATTTTGGATCTTGCGAGTGTGTCCAGCTTACTTTTATGTCTTTTGTAGATGAGTAGGCATCGGGAATATTCAAATCTTTCAATCTTTTGTCTCCTAAAACAGTATTTAGGTAACTTGCATTTACACTGCCCGAATATTTATATCGTTTCCGATAATTGGAGCGTGCATTTATACCCCATGTTCCTTTCGTGAATATTTCGCCCGTTAAAGCAAGATCAACATAGTCGTTTATGGCAAAATAGTATCCGCCGTTATTCAGGTAGAAACCGCGATTCATCTCATCGCCGTATGAAGGCATAATAATACCTGAGGAGTACGTTTTTGTAAACGGGAAAAAAGCAAATGGTAATACAACCGGAAATAGCGGTACATCGGCAACTACCAGCCACGCGGGACCTGTTACTACATCTTTTTCGGGACGTACTTTTGCTTTAGATAAATTAAGGTAGAAGTGTGGATGGTCGTGAAGGTCGCAAGTAGTGTAACGAGCATTTACCATATAGAAAGAGTTGTCGGGATTTTTTTTTGCTTGATTTGCAACAATATATCCCTCTCCTTGTTGAGTAACTACGTTCGAAATGAAAGCTTTACCTGTTTCAAAGTTATATCTGACTTTTTTCATCTCGTACTCGGTTCCTTTATCTGAAAAAACAGGATAACCAAACTCTTTGCCTAATGAGTCTAAACCAAAAGTAGAGTAGATTATATTACTATCCAAATCCATGGTGATATACTCGCCTTTTATGGATAGTTCGCCGTATTTAACATCGGCATCGCCATAGAGATAACCCATGTTTTTTTTTGTGAAAACCATGGAGTCTTTGGCGTTATATGTTACTATTGATTCAAGCGTCTCTTTTGTTTTAGCTACACTATCATTTTTTTCAACCTTAACTGTGTCTTCATTTTGAGTAGTACGCATATCGTCTATACCCGATATTCTTGTCTTAGCAAAAGAATATTGGGCGAAAAAGATTATCGCTACAAGAAAACCTAATAGAGTTACAAGTTGTTTCATTAAAGAAAGTGTAATTCCTTACCAATTTTAACTGCAAAACTAATCAAATTAAGATAAATATAGTCTGTTTTAATCTGAAATAAAACTTAAGAACGGCTCAATAGTATAAAAAAAAAGCTTTTAGAGTGAAATATGAACAAAAAAAGTGTTTGTCTAACCAAGACAAACACTTTTTATATAATCTGTTAATTTGTAATTCTTATAGCGATTTTGGATTATTTTTCATGCTTTTGTACTTTGATGAAGGAAAATAGATTTGGAATCCGACATTTATTGAAAGTCCGTTAGAACTTCCCGAGCCAAATTTTCCATCATAAAGCAATAAGCCTTCTATTGCAATGTGTTCGTTTAGAAAATAAGAATAACCGGGACCGAAATTCACGTTGAAGCCGAGAGGAGCATTGTTCATTCCTGCCAATCCTACACCTGCTTCTAAAAACCAACGACCATGCTTTAATAATGTATCAAACTCTTGTTTACCAAAATAGTAGCGACCAAATCCGTTTAATTCGTAACCGAAAGAGTCATCGGCATTTTTAACTCCTGTATAATTTAAACCTACTTTTGCTCCAATTGCAACGTTGTCTTGAATAAAATAACCAATACGAGGAGTCAGGTTTACGCTGAAGTTTGCAGCGCTACCAAGTCCGAATTTGATGTCGCCGATTCCACCGCCAACCAATGTGCTTCCTTTTTGTAGTTGTGCTGTAGCTACTCCCAATGAGCATGCTAATACAATTAATGTGCTAAATAAAAATTTTCTCATTCTAAAATGTTGTTATTAATTATTTTCCTACTCTGTTTAAAAGGCTTTTCGGATTTCGCCTCTTTATATAAACAAGAGTATATGGATTTTGTTTAAATAAATATACTTTTATTGCTTATTTTTTACCTTTCATCCTAATCTTATTGAATTATTTTTCCGTATATATGCGTATGATTTTGGCATTTTTAAGCGGACGCATATTTATATCTACCGATAAAGCTGCAATTTTATCAATTACATCCAACCCTTCTGTTACTTCTCCAAAAACAGTGTACTCGCCATCTAAATGATGAGTGCCGCCAATTGTAGAGTAAGCTTCGCGTAATACAGGATTTAGATATAGTTTGCCGGGTGCTATTTCATAGAGCGAGTCAACTATAGGGCACTCCTAAAAACTAACAAATTTTCATTTTCACTTTGATATTCCACTGACTATCATTATCTTTACAGTAAATAATCAGTTGCAACATGAAACGATTCAAACGGCATAAAGATTACGGTTTCTTTGACCAGGACATT
>JBGZFC010000053.1:0-11676 GCA_041846575.1 Bacteroidota bacterium | reverse complement strand
TTAGCGGCAACGGCTTGGAACTTGAAGAAAATGATGGAAAGACTCAAAGAGAATTTCTTGAATTTTATTTTCCGATGGGTTTTACAGCGATATAATTATTCTCTCCCATTGTAATTTGAATTTATAAGGGGAGACTAAATAACGGACAAATTGATGTATCGTCATTAGGAAACGGAATTTATTACTTAGTGATAACAGGCTTGGAGAATGCTCGCAAAGTAGAAAAAGTGATTATTGCAAAATAGAATGTCAGGGGGGGTATCTTATAAACTGTGTAAGTAAACGCAAAGGATTGACAAAGAGTATTGAATCACCGGTTATTTTTCTTTATGCCAAAGAAATGAGTAATGCTGATATAGAGGGATAACTTATTGAAGTCTACGACTTTCGTCTTTCCTCCCGTGTCATATCTTACATTGCCAATAACATATAGGAAGATATCAAAAAACTGAAATAACAAACAACTATTATTGACAATATATCATTGAATGTCAAGAGAATACATACCCAAAAAGAGACCCATCACAAAAAAAGGAATTAGGTTGGAATTTTTTGGAATTGAGAAGGAGTTACACCAAACTCTTTTTTAAATACGCGTGAAAAATAGCTGGCATCGTTAAAACCACAGGCAGAAGATATATCCGTGATTGGGTCTAATGTGTTTTGCAACATTTTTTTCGCGGTATTTAGTTTCACTTTTAATATATATGAAACAGCTGATTGCCCTACTATTCCATTTAATTTTCGGTTAAGTTGTGATGGGCTTACGAACATTTTTTCTGCTATCAACGTAGTAGATAGATTAGGATTTTGCATTTCAGAAACAATAATGTCTGTAACAGTTTGAAGATATTTCAAGTTCGCATCGCTCTCTATCTTGTCTCGCGTTCCGGAAAAAGTACTTACAAGAGTATCTTTATATTTTTCGATGGTTTTCTTTCGTCCCTCCAATAAATTGTGAATTGAAGCAAAAAGTTCTTCCGAGTAGAACGGTTTTTTTATATATACTTCGGCTCCGCACTTCAGCCCTTTAATACGATCTTCATCATCACTCTTCGCAGTAACCATAATTACCGGTATGTGATTAAGCATAACGTTTTGCTTCAATTCGGTACACAAACAGACTCCATCTTTTACAGGCATCATAACATCAGTAATGATTATATCCGGTATATACTCTTCCGCCATTTCTAATCCTTCCTGACCATTGCGTGCAGTAATGACAGAATACTTGTCCTCAAGCAAACTTGAAATATATCGAGATACATCTTTATTATCTTCAACAACCAAGACAATCTGCTTTTCATTTCTCTCCTCTTCACTCTTCGGATACTCATCATCAAACTCTTCTATAGAAGATACATCCACTATTTCAGGCACATTCAATACAGACGATATTTCTTTCTGCAGGGGATCAATCTGACCCAACTTATTGTTTTTCAATGGCAAAATAACAGTAAAAGTTGTCCCTTTTCCCAATTCGCTCTCAACTGTAATTTCTCCTCTCATTTTGTGAACCATCATTCGCGTAAATGACAAGCCAATGCCTGAACCGGTTGTGTTGCGAGCGTTATCGCTCTGATAAAACATCTCGAAAATCCTATCTAAGTCTTCTTCCGGAATACCTTCACCTGTATCCGTTACACGAATTACAATAGTTCCGGGTTGTTTTCCTTTTTCGGCAATAAAGTCGATTCTATCACCTGCATTAGTATGTTTGATAGCATTAGATAAAAGGTTGCTCATTGATCTGTCAATATAAAATGGAATAAAATCCATTTCAAGCTCCGGCACATCTGAATGAAAAACAAGTTTCACTTTTTTTTCCTCAGCATATAGTCTGAAAGTTTCAGCCATCATCCCTAAATAAGAGATAATATCACCACGCCTCCAAATAGGTTTTTCCTTACCCGATTGCAGTTTGGCAATATCCAAAAGCTGATTAACTAAATTCAACATATTACCGGTTTGCCTGTTTATCGCATCAAGATATGTACTTTTCTCCTTTTCTGATAACTCATTCTTACTTTGCAACAAGCGACTAAAACCCTGAATAACAGTAAGAGGAGTTCGGAACTCGTGAGTAATATTAGTAAAAAAATCGGTACGTGCCCGTTCCAATTCTTTCAACATTTTGTTACTTTTGTTACGCTGCTTATATGCATAGTATAGTACCTCCAAAATACCAACTGCTATCACCACAATAGAAATAAGAATATATGAAATAATCTTACGACGGCTTTCGCGTGCGGATGCCTCTGTTTTCATTCGAACTATTTCTCGGTCATTCTTTGCACGTTCGTAATGTACAAGTACATCCATAAACCGATTTGTTTTTTGATTATCACTAACTCTATCTTTCATTTCGGTATAGAGTTTGTAGCTCTGTAAAGCCTTTTTATAATCTGAATTATTGATATTACTCTCGTGTTTAAGCATATATAAGTCAGCCAACAATTCCGGCGAATTAATTTGTCTGATTATTTCTTCTGCTAAATCGATATATCTATTAAACTCGTTTGCATCATTTTCCAACAAATATATTCGTGCTATTGACAAACATGCTTGAGATTGATAACTTTTGTCTCCAACATTCCACATCTGATCATAAGCCTTCCGATATTCATATTTTGCTTGAGCATATTTTTTCTCCTTCATATATAAATCACCCAAGTGCATCATACACAAGCCGACACCCTTATCCGAGTTGCTTTTCTTATTTTGCTCAAGCGACTTCATATAATATACTCTAGCCGAATCCAACTGTCCTCGTTCTTCAAAAATAGCTCCTAAGTTAGCATAGTTTATTGCTTGACCAATACTACTTTTTAACTGTATTTCATCTTTAAGAGACATTCTGAAATACTTCTCTGCATCATCTAAATAACCTAATGTCAAATAAATATTACCGATACCATTGGATGAGACTGCATGGTTTTTCATTCCTATACCCGGTATATCCACTTCCGAATAGGCTTCGGAATACTCTAGTGCTCGATAATGATATTCGGATGCTTCACCCTGCGCCCCGACACGTCGAAAATCAGTTCCCAAATCATTGTAAGCTTGTATTATTATCACGGTATCTTTAAGTTTCATAGCAATATTTAACTCTTCCTGATGTTGATCTATAGCTTCTAAAAAACGAGCATTATCACGCATATATTTACCCAAACGTCCGTGACACAGCATAACAGCATAATCGTCTCCCTTTTTGTCAAAGTGCTGCAATAACGCCTTTATTGAATCTTCGTCGTTCATCTGCTCCAACTTATCTTTAAGTTCTTGAATATAAGCCATTTGCTCCGACTTCTGTTTTTGGGGCGAGGAACAACAAAATAGAGAAACGGCAACACAAAAAAGCATTGCTATATATACAAGTTTATATGTAATCTTCGATGCTGATACCATATATCAATGTATGGTGAGATTAATGACTTAAGTTTGTTGTAAGAATGTAAACAGCCAAATATCTTTTACAATCTGTAAAAATAATATTTTAATTTATACATTAACAAATATATAGAAAAAAAATCGCATGCAAGATAAAAATTTATCAAAAATTTCTATACGGAAACGGTTTCACAAAATCAATGAAACATTTATACTGAAGACAATGAATACAAAAACAGACAAATACAAACGCAATAACAACGCATCCGTCATTCAGTATTAAAATATACCTATTTTTCTAAATTTAAACAAATAGAAGGAGCTGAGTAATTTGGATTTTTCAACAAAAAAGTGAACTATCTCAAATATCTTCTTGCATATTTATCTGTTTCATAAGAAAAAAATCACATCAATTACTTTTTAATAATATCGGGCAATAAGTCTTTCACTTTATTTTCCATATCATTCAGTATGGGTTGAACTACATCTCTGTTCAGGTGTTTGGTAACGTACACTTTTTCAAAGGCACCCACGCCCATTGGATACGATTTACCATCCCAGTTGACCTTCGGAATTGAAAACAGATAATAGTTATCTACCGTTACGTTGCTATCTATAAATTCTGACAGAAACTGTTCGCCCGCCAATTGCCAAGCCGCAGAACTTACCATATCGTTACGCTCGGTTATAATTTCTTCTATTACTTGGTTTGACCTTGCAATAATAGCCTCTTTATGAGCCTCTTTATCGGGATTGGTAAAGAAGGCTACGGCTACGACTAAAAGCAGCAGAATTAAAAGCAAAAGCCCCTTTTTGTTTTGTTTGGATTTTTTCATTGTTGTTTATTATATCTGTTTCTATAAATTTCTATTATTTCATCTAACTCAATAACTGAAACATTAAGTGTTTCGATGTCACAACTCACTGATTTGATATTACCATCTCGCAGATAATGAAATCTAAATACTTTTCTACGTGCTCTTGATGAATTAGAAACGGAAACATCCTCATTTCCAATGTCTCCCCAACTCACAAAACCACTCTTAATAGTATAAATACCTTTACTGTCAATAGTAATAATTGGCTGGCGATTTATTAATCTTTTAATTGATATGTAAAGAAAAAGTATGGAAATAACAAAAACCAATATTTTTATAAATAGCAAAACTATTTCCTTTTCCGTTGGAACTTGAAAAGCAATATATAGAAATATAAAGCCAACAAGAAATAACAGAACATACCTTATAAAAGAGTAATAAATATGTTTTTGTGTAGGCAAAAAAGTATCAGCAAGCTCTACTTCAAATAAATTATTATGCCTCCTATTCCAAAGAATCTCCTCAATCTTATTTTTCTTTTCACGATAGGGAATAACTGTTTTGGTAACCGTCAGATTATCATCTCCAAGAAGAGACATGCCTGCCTTTAATAGTAACTTCGGAATATTATTAACTCGCGAGAATGCCCGGATTTTCCATTTTACCAATTGATGTTGCCAAATAAATATCGGAAAAATAAAACTTAGTATCGTCAATAAAACAGACGGAAAGATTCTTTCAGTAAACAATGCTACAATTACTGTTATAATCATGGATAATATAATGCTGAAACAGGCAGTGTAAACTACCATTAGCTCACCCTTTCTTAATACTTTATAGACTGAAAGATATCTATTGCTATTGACTGACATATTGACACTAACTAAAGTTTTAAAAAGACAATCATTACCTCGCCATCTCCACTATTTCTGTTTTCGGCAATTCCCGATTACGTCTATCCACAGCCTCTACCACATTATCTGCCAATTCGGCAAAAGCCATTCCGGTAATGCTATCGGTCTTTAGCGCGACAGGCAGTCCTTCATCTCCGCCTTCACGAATGCTCTGCACGATAGGAATTTGCCCTAACAATGCGTAACCGTTCTGTTCTGCCAAACGTTTACAACCCTCTTTCCCGAAAAGATAATACCTGTTTTCAGGCAACTCGGCAGGCGTGAACCACGACATATTTTCCACCAAACCAAGTATGGGCACATTAACTCTATCGCCTGTAAACATCGAGATTCCCTTGCGTGCATCGGCAAGCGCCACCTCTTGTGGAGTACTCACGATAACAGCTCCTGTAATGGGTATTGTTTGTACCAAGGTAAGATGAATATCGCTTGTTCCGGGAGGAAAGTCGATAAGGAAGTAGTCCAGATCGCCCCAATCGGCATCGGCAATCAACTGTTTTAGAGCGTTGCTCGCCATAGCTCCACGCCAAACTACAGCGTCTTCCTTATTCACAAAAAAGCCGATAGAGAGCATTTTAATCCCATGATTTTCAATAGGAACAATTAAATCTCGTCCCTCCTTGCTTTTGAGAACAGGTCTGGCATCTTCCACATTGAGCATCTTAGGAATAGACGGACCGAAAATATCGGCATCTAAAAGCCCGACTTTGTAACCCTTTTGCGCCAAAGCCACCGCCAAATTGGTGCAAACGGTACTTTTGCCTACTCCTCCTTTCCCCGATGCTACGGCTACAATATTTTTAACTCCGGGTAGTAATTCTGACAACGCCGGACGTGGAGCCTGTCTGGATTTTACCGAAATATTCCCTTTAATTTCCACCTCAGGACTCACGTACGTCAAAACAGCCTGCTCTGTCATTTTCACGAGTGAGCGTATAAAAGGGTCGTTTTGTTTTTCCGTGATAAGCGAAAAACTCACTTTCATTCCGTCAATACGGATATCGTCTTCCACCATTCCGGCAGAAACTATGTCTTGCCCCGTTCCGGGGTATCGCACGTTTTTTAGTGCGTCGATAATAAGTTGTGGATATAGAGTCATTTTATTAAAGATTTTAGACAAAATAATAGAGAACAAAGACTGCGAACACTGAACTCTGAACTTTAAACTTTTATATTGTTCGCGTTGCGTCCGAAGCTTCGGTAGTCGTCTTTTTCGATTTCGATATCGGGTTCTGACCATCTATGATTTTTCGGACATAAAAATTTGACATATTTGATATTTAAACCGCGCGAACGCCATTGCTGTTCATAAAAAGTTTGAATATTTAAAATTTTATCGTCAATTTCCGATTGATATAAGTCATCCGTATTTACCAAAACATCGAGTTTGTTTTCTTCAATCATCGCTTTGGTGTATGTATAAAGGAAATTACTGTCGGTTTTGAGATGAATAATGCCGTCCGGTTTCATTATACGTGCATATTCTTTCATAAATCCGGTGGAAGTAAGTCGTTTGTTTGTTTTTTTCATTTGTGGGTCGGGAAATGTAATCCAAATTTCCGACACCTCGTTTTCGGCAAAGAAATTATTGATAAGCTCGATATGAGTACGCAAAAACGCCACATTTTCAATACTATCCTGCAATGCTTCCGTTGCACCCTTCCACATACGTGCACCCTTTATATCGATTCCTATAAAATTCTTCTCGGGAAACAATCGCGCCAACCCAACCGTGTATTCACCTTTACCGCATCCAAGTTCGAGCACAATGTCATTATTATTGCCGAAATGCGTGTTCCACTTCCCTTTCAGCGGAAATACTTCGGTTTTTAATGTCTGAAAAGTATATTGAAAAACATTACCGTATGTTTCCATATCGGCAAACTTTGATAATTTATTTTTAGCCATTATACAATACTTATTCTTTCTTTTTGATTTGCAAAAGTACACAAATAACTTTTCAGATACAATTTTTAATTATGCTTTCGAAATGCAACTAAAAGGAGCAAATTAACAGATAAAAGCAATTTTTTAAGGTCTTATTTTTACACAATGCAAGATATTGATTATAAAATATTTCAACTTACAATTTTTCACAAGATGTTACTTTCTCATAAAAGTATCGATTTTGAAAGATATTTCCTATTTTTAAGAAAATAAGAGCAACAAATATCATTTTATTGGCTATCTTTGTGAATTATAAAATCTTTTTTAAACTTTATATAATATGAAAGTAAATGACATAATGAAACAGCTTGAAGCCAAACATCCCGGCGAAGCTGAATTTTTGCAAGCAGTAAAAGAAGTTCTTACTTCAATTGAAGACGTTTACAACCAACATCCTGAATTTGAAAAAGCAGGAATCATCGAAAGAATCGTTGAACCCGACCGCATTTTCACATTCCGTGTACCATGGGTTGATGATAACGGAAAAGTTCACGTAAACATCGGCTATCGCGTTCAATTTAACAATGCTATTGGACCGTACAAAGGCGGAATTCGTTTCCACCACACAGTAAACTTATCAACTCTTAAATTCTTAGGATTTGAGCAAACATTCAAAAACGCTCTGACTACATTACCAATGGGTGGTGGTAAAGGAGGTTCCGACTTCTCTCCAAAAGGTCGTACAGATGGCGAAATTATGCGTTTCTGCCAAGCATTTGTTACCGAATTGTGGAGAAACATCGGTCCCGACACAGATGTACCTGCAGGCGATATAGGTGTAGGTGGACGCGAAGTTGGCTACATGTTTGGAATGTATAAAAAATTAGCTCGTGAACATACCGGAACATTCACAGGAAAAGGAATGTCTTTTGGCGGATCTCGTCTTCGTCCGGAAGCTACAGGTTTTGGAGCATTATATTTCGTAAACCAAATGTGCCAAACTCACAACATCGATCTTAAAGGCAAAACAGTAGCTGTTTCCGGTTTTGGAAACGTTGCTTGGGGTGCTACAATGAAAGCTACAGAATTGGGAGCAAAAGTTGTTGCTATTTCCGGTCCTGACGGTTATATCTATGACCCGGACGGCGTAAGTACACAAGAGAAATTTGACTACATGACTGAATTGCGTAACTCAGGAAACGACGTTGTTGCTCCTTACGCTGAAAAATATCCAAATGCAAAATTCTTCGCAGGCAAAAAACCTTGGGAATGCAAAGTTGACATCGCATTACCTTGTGCAATCCAAAACGAATTGAATTTGGAAGATGCTAAAAAACTAAAAGAAAACGGTGTTACATTGGTAGCAGAAGTTTCTAACATGGGATGTACAGCAGAAGCTGTTGATTTCTTTGTAGAAAACAAAATGTTATTTGCTCCGGGTAAAGCTGTTAACGCTGGTGGCGTAGCTTGTTCAGGTTTGGAAATGACACAAAACGCTATGCACATTTCTTGGACAAATGAAGAGGTTGACAAATGGTTACACCAAATCATGAACGACATCCACGAACAATGCGTTACTCACGGAAAAGGCGGAAATTACATCAATTACGTGAAAGGGGCTAACATTGCTGGCTTCATGAAAGTAGCTGATGCTATGATGGCTCAAGGTGTATTGTAATATCACATTTAACAACCTGTTTTTAATAATCGCAACAGGTTTAAAATAATATTTTTCATCCATTAATTTGGAGCTTCGGCTTCAAATTGATGGATTTTTTATAGTGTATAAATTTAATTTTATTTTGTCGACACATCTCTTCCGACATCAAAAATGTAATAAAAAAACGCCATATCAAATAGGCATATCACCATATCTGCAAATCAGCATTTTTATTCCCGAAATCGTAAATCATAAATAAAACAGATTAATTTTTCCGAAATTATTTTCTATAGTTTCAGATAATTCATTACTTTTGCACAACCTCTTTTTATTTCATTATTACCGTTTTAGAAATAAAAAGATAACAACTAATGTCTTCCGATTTCAAGAATAAACCAAACTTTTTGTACCAAAACTTAATAACAAACAGATAAAACAAAAACAATTATGAAACCCGATAACAAATTTAAAGCAGTAAAATACATATTTATTACACTACTTGTAGCACTATTCTTCAATAATTGCGGAAGCGTTCCAATTACCGGCAGACGACAATTACAATTGGTATCTGACGAAGAGATATTGGCTCTTAGTTTGAAACAATATCAGGAGTACATGAATACAGCCAAGGTGGTACACAACACAGCTAATGCAAACATGGTCACTCGTGTTGGCCAAAGAATTGCAAACGCCACAGAAAATTATCTAAAAAACAACGGCTACGAATCGGAGTTAAAAAACTTTGCCTGGGAATTTAATCTGGTAAGGGATAAAAATGTAAACGCATTTGCCATGCCGGGTGGAAAAATTGTAGTTTATGAGGGACTGCTACCCATCACTCAATCGGAAGAAGCTTTGGCAGTAGTAATAGGACACGAAGTTGCACACGTTGTGGCAAAACATGCTGCAGAACGTATGAGTCAGGCAATGGCACTACAATATGGAGGTGCAATTACAGGCAGTATATTAGGAAATAATGCAGGCTCGCAAGTGGGTCAAGCGGTTTTTGGATTAGGAGCACAATATGGCGTTATGATGCCTTATGCTCGCAAACAAGAGCATGAAGCCGACGAGTTAGGGCTTGTTTTTATGGCTATGGCAGGCTATAATCCACAAACTGCCGTACAATTTTGGAAACGAATGATGCAGGCATCCGGTGGCAATAGCACTCCTGAGTTTCTAAGCACACACCCTGCCGATGCAAAACGCATTGAATATATAGAGCTGGTTATGCCGGCAGTAATGCAGTTTTATAAAGGCAACGGAGTACAAAATAATAATTCCCCAACAACACAAGGCAAAAAGCCTAACACTTCGGCAGATTGGACTTTTTAAATTTCCTGTTAAAAATATAGACTCAAGTATAAATAATCACATTATTTCACATGCATTTACTTATCTAAATATCTCTGTATAAGGTTGACAACAAAAAAAACCGTAGCATTATAAAAAATATTATTTTAAAACGACAAATCATTTAATAATCAATAAAAGTTATAAAAAATGAGAAAAGCATTATTTTTTAGCATACTGGCATTTTTATCTCTGCACACTTCAACCATCAATGGACAATGGGTTTCTACCGGTTTTAAAAAAGTAACTTGGGCATTATGTCAAGCAGAAAATGGGAATCTTATAGCTGCAAGTTATAAAAACCCCAATGAAGACGGCATTTATGTATCAGTTGACAACGGTGAAACATGGGAAAAAGCAACAGCAACCAATGACTCTTACACAGCGTGGGCTGTTAACGGCAAAAGCATATTCATGGGAGGACTATGGTGCAATGTTGCAATATCTCACGATAATGGCGAATCTTGGACAAATGTAAACTTTCTTGATTTATTCACCGATATTACAGAGTATAACCCAATTTACGCCATGGAATACCACAACGGAAGAATTTATGCTTCTGTTCTTAGCAAAGGTATTGTATATAGTGAAGATGATGGTCAAACATGGCATATGACCGATATAAACTCTCTTTTAGACGCAAACGAACCTGAGAACGGAGGTCAGTGGTGTTACAATTTAAGGTCGCATAAAGGGATACTATACAATATTGGCACATACGGAATATGGACCTATGATGAAGAATCCGATTTATGGACAAATATTGATGACAGGTGGTACGGTCAGAGTTCATGCATTGTTGACGATGTTTTTTACGTTAATTACAACGCCTATGGTGTGCCTGACGGAGTTCGATACACAACAGACTTTAAAACATGGCAAAGTCTGCCACTTCCCAATGATATGTCAACTCAAATAAGAAGTATAGCGTATTATAATGGAGCCATCTTTATTGGGCATGTCTTTGATGCTGTTTATTACACCTTAGACCATGGAGAGACTTGGCAACCGTATAGAGAAAACTTCCCCTCATCGTCTCCTGTTCCCGGAATTGTTTTTCATAGTGTCCCCATGGATTTTGTCTTCAAAAATGATGAGATATTTTGCGGTGCATGGTCTCCGACCGAAGAATTAGGAGGTGTTTACAAAATTGCAATGCCGGAGGAGATAACAAATATGGAAACAATTCAAACCCCTTCCCTACCATTATTAGTATATCCTAATCCGGCAGATGATACTATATTCTTTAAACTCTCTGAGGTAGAAAAGAACAATGCAATTATCACTATCACTGATATTGCAGGTAAAATAAAATATAAAAACGAGACTCCAGATCAAGACAGCAATACAATTACAGTTAATACAAAAAACTGGGGTTCGGGCATCTATCTATATACAATTACAACCGAGAACTCAAAAACATCAGGCAAATTTATGGTTAAATAACTGAACTATCGCTATAAAAAAGCATACGGAAAGAATCATAATTAATTTCGTTTTTAGTGAACTTCGTAGATTCAAGTATTAAATGCAACATTGTTTGGCAAAGATGCAAAAAATATTTTTTTCGGGTTATCAAAATTTAATTTTTTTCTTGGTCTTTTGTTTAACTCATATTGTACTTGCTTAATATCCATTTTGTTATACTTAT
>JBGZFC010000052.1:0-10433 GCA_041846575.1 Bacteroidota bacterium | reverse complement strand
TTGTTTCGCTACGGCTACGCCTTCGCTACACAAGCCTTTGTTAGCAACACCAAAATATCAAAATTATTATATAACTTTGCAACACAATAAAAAAACTATTTACACACTTTTTGGGATAATACCAACGTTTAATTGGGGGTACTATACTTCGTATTACTCCTGTGGATATTAATTCTTATTTAACCCAAATTACGCAGTAGGCTTTTAAGCAACAGACAATAAACTATAATTCAATGAGATAGATTTTGTAAAGTTTTTTTGACAAACTTCATTAATTTACAATATATCAACAATTTAAACAAGAGGCATCTTTTCTACTGCGTAATCTGGGTTTAACGAAAAAAGATAGGTCTTTATAACTCAGACGTTTACATCTTCATTATAAAGACCTATTCTATTAGTTATTCAATAGTTTATCGCAATTAGCGAAAATATTTATTATTATTGAATGATTTCGATCATTGGAGCCTCAACCTGAACAGTTGAACCAACACCTACGTAAACACGTCCGATAGTACCTGAAACGTCGGCTAAAATATCATTTTCCATCTTCATTGCTTCAAGGATAAGCAGACGATCGCCTTTGTTTACTTTGTCTCCTTGTTTTACAAAAACTTGCATGATATTACCCGGCATCGGGCTTTGAACGATATGTCCTTTAGGTGCTTCGTCAACAACTGCAGCTGTCTCTTGTTTGGGAGTCTCTGCTTGCTTAACTTCTTCTCTTGGTTGAGCTTGATATTCTGCTTCACGTTTTTTACGCAAAAATCCTGCAGCTACTGCGGGGAAAAGTTCTAATAACAACTCTTCTTGCTCGTTTTTTGCCAATTTCACTCCGCCAAAATCATCAAGTGTCGGATTATCTTGACGTTTGTATGTGGATGTGTCGTAGTTAGTTTCAATTGGTGACCCTGTGATTTGCTCACGGAAAGCGGGATCAACAGGAACCGGAGTTTTGCCGTATTCTCCTTTTACCAACGCAACAAATTGGTTAGACGGATTTGCATATTTTGGACGTCCGTTTTTAATATTCAATGCCGATGCAACCGATTGTGCTCCCACAATTTGGCTTGTTGGTGTTACCAATGGAGGTAATCCGGAGTCTAATCTAACACTTGGAATCAATTTCATTGCATCTTCCAAAATATCCATAGCGTTAAATTGTTTCAACTGTGCCACCATATTAGTGTACATTCCGCCGGGGATTTCAGCATTCTTAACCATTTCGTTAGGTTTAGGGAAGTTGAAATATGCTTCAATAGCATGACATGCTTTCAACAATTCGAGTTCGTTTTTAGTTTTTGCAGCAGCAATAGCATCGTCAAACAGTTTGTCGATATGAGCAGGAAGCTCGTCGGTAAGCGGGTTAAACGGATTTGGGAATTGTTTAACCGCATCAAATGCATCTAATTCTTTACGAATAGTAAGAAGTTCGGCATTTATTTTTGCCACAGCTTCCATGTTTACGTCCAACTCTATGCCAAGTTTTTTACAGAAAATGTAAACCAGTTCGATTGCAGGTGCAGCAGGACCTCCGGCGAAGTTCCAGATATTTGTATCTACAATATCAACTCCGTTTATGATTGCAGCCAACACAGAACCTAAGCCGTATCCGGGTGTACAGTGTGTGTGGAAATCGATAGGTATGTTGAGCTCTTTTTTCAATGCTGCAATAAGGTTTGACACTCTTACCGGCGGAATAAGACCACTCATATCTTTAATGGTAATCATATCTGCACCGAGAGCTGCCATCTCTTTGGCTTTATTTACGAAATATTGGTCGGTAAATACGTTCTCTTTTTTTACGCGAACCTCTTCTTTTTTAGTGAAAAGTCCGAGAAAACCTTTTTTCTCAACGATTTTTATTTCGTCTTCATATTTTGGGTCGATGGTGTAGCAAACGGCACAATCTGCCATTCCTCCATATTTCTTAATATATTTTACGCTCGATTTGATATTGTCAACGTCGTTCAACGCGTCAAAAATACGCATGATGTTAAGTCCGTTAGCAACTGCATTTTTAAAGAATCCGTCAATGATTTCATCAGGATATGGTGCATATCCGTACAGGTTTCTTCCGCGTGAGAGAGCTGTAAGTTTTGAAACTCCTTGTACTCCGTCGCTAATTATTTTCAATCTGTCCCATGGATTCTCACCTAAGTAGCGCATTACAGAATCGGGCACAGCTCCTCCCCAAACCTCCATAGCAAAGAAGTTTGCATCTTTGTAATAAGGTAATACTCGATCAACTTGCGATTGGTTCATACGAGTTGCAAAAGCAGATTGCTGACCGTCTCTAAGAGTAAGGTCTCTGATTAAAAGTTTTCTGTTCATATATAATTGGGTTTTATAAAATAAATTTGTCGTTTTTGCTCTCTTTTAGGTTACAACTTTTCGTTTTATTGTAATAATCTAAAATACAGAAATTTAATTTTTATTTCGGTTTACAAAGAAACAAAAATTTTTCTAATTAAAAACCTATTATTGAAAGTTTTTTGTAAAAAAATCTAATTATTAGAACTTTTATAAAATAGTCTATTAAAGCGTTCTTTTGCATAAAAGAACGCTTTAGATATCGCAAGTTTGGTTTTGACGATTTAGCCATAACTATAGCTTGTCGACTACATAACTTTAGAGCGTCAATACCTTTGAATTTGAAACATATATAATCTTATTCAATATAAAGTCTAATAGATAAAATAAATTTTTAAGTAACGATTAATTGTTGCATCGCTCGAATAGGTGATTTTTTTCTCACAAAGTTTTCTACTCGCACAATCCGACTTTGGTCTTCTGACAAAAAACAGATTTATCGCTTCGTTTTATTACAAGAGAATCTAAACACTAACCACAACTGACCATTCACAAAAAAAGTAATTTAGAAATCAACAATCGCAAATTTCAAATTGTCTTGTGCTTGTCTCTTTATTTTTTGTCTTATTGTTTTATCACTTTCACCGATTCTTTCAATTTTGCACCTTTCAGTACAACTGTATATAGACCAGGAGCAAAACTTTGAGTATCTATAAGCATATTATACTCTCCTTGATAGTGCTCTTTCGGTTCTGTTTGATAAACTACAATTCCTAATGAATTGTATATTGTCAAACTATATTTGTCTGTATTTTTAATAGTGAAATGTATATCCAAATTATCTTTAAACGGATTTGGGCTTGCTTTTATCTGTCTGTTGGCATATTCCACAGCATCTATTGCAGAGTTTATTGTAACAGTTAATTTAACTTCAACTTTTATAGTCTCATTGGTCAAATCGTTAGTCCTAAAATAGATATTTGCTCTATATTCGCCTTCCTCCAAGCCTTCGCTATTGCAAGATATCTTTATGTCTTTAACACTGTTTGAGGCAACAGTACCATTAGGTTCATCCAGACTTAGCCAATTATATTTTTGATTATCTAAATACTCAATTTCAGTTTTGTATTTGAGCTCGGCTCCGCCGTTATTTGTAAGTTTAATGATGTTGTCAATACTGTTTCCTTGCTCTATTTCGCAGTTTAAAACGGTTTGACTTATTTCGGCTTCTGCTGTTTTTAGTTCACCTTTCCAGAATAGGTGTGGATCATATTTACCGATAAACGGATGGAATTCTCTTCTGCCTGATTTGTCGGCAGCAAACAGATAATACTCTACTCTGTATCCTTCAGGTACATTTGCTAAAGTTGTTGTATATGTATTTCCTGTTGTTTTCGTCATTACAACATGGTCATATTCATCTGTTGTTGCGGCATTTACTCTGTAATAACAAAAAACAGAATCCGGATAAACCTCTTGTCCGCTATGTGGAATTACTTCCGCATTGATTGACATATCTGTATTGCTATTAACTGAATTGGCAAACGGAATATGATTGATTCTCAACCATCCCAAATCCGCCATTTCGTGTGTACGACAGTGCAATGCATCTGTAGATTCCCACGGAGTAGAAGAATTTTGCTGTATGCCGAATACTTTATATCCGGGCATAGCATCTCTATATACTTGCAAAGCAGCCTCGTCGCTTGAAGAACCTGTTATGGGCACAAAAACCTTGTCATTTAATATCAAAGAATTGGTATAAGGTTGATTTTGTGGAGTGTTAACTCTATATACTTTGTAAGGATATCCGTATCCCGACATGGCATTTGCAAAGTAGGCGGCTGTTTGTTCAAGTTCGTCATATTGTGGATGAGATGTAGATACCGCTCTGATTAACACTTTGTCAGGAGCTAAAAATTTTCCCCAACAGTCGATATGGTCAATGTATGTATTATTAGGGTCTTGCACTACGTGATATTTGGTGATTCCCAGATATTTTTTCATTCTGTCATCTACCTCTGCATGAGTAATATATGGGTTTTCGGTATAAGCTATATGTGAAGATGCTGCTATACCATAACCATCAGTCATGTAGTTTCCGCCTGTTTGTACAACATCCATTCCAAACCAGCTAATACCTAGTGCGTTGGCTACAACCTTAGGTATTTCGTCATCATTAGGTCTTGGACGATTGTAAGGAAAGTCCACAACACCTATTTGGTTGTCGCCATAAGATATAAACCAAGGGGAGTAATCTCTTGTCCAATAGCTGTCTGTCGGTGCTATAAAGAATCGGCAATTGTCTAAGTTTACGCCGTTTTGTTGATAGATGTTTCTTACAGTGTTCTGTTGACTACTGCTTGAAACAATAGTATAAACCAATACATCTTTTGCCATTTCTATAATAAGACTCATTGGTATGCCAAAAGGGTATGCTATTATTACACCTGCAGCTCTTTCAAACTCACCAATACTGATTGGGTTACCTGTAGGCGGTGCTGTGGCTACAAAACTTCTGTTTTTCTCATTTTTTTCTGTTTTTACTTCAGATGTAATACTTCCGACTAAAGCTTTGTCGGACTGTGTCGATTGTGCATGAGTTGTAGAAAACAAAAACAGGCAAATCAACACTCCAATCGATTTTAAAATAGTAGGTTTGTTCATAAAAAGATGTGTGAATGATTATTTTATATATTTACTAATACTTCATTTACAAATGTTTGTTTCATCAATAATATGACTCCAAGATAAACTAAAATAGTACGATACTCTATATATATATTGACCCCGGACTCAAGCTATGGACAAATTTAATTTTAAGTAACCTACAAAGGTAATTTTTTTTTTAGATATGGATGTTTTGACAATGATAATTTTCTGTAAAATGATTTTTTTAGTTTAATTATTGTCAAAGCAAAAGTTAATCTACATGTTTCTCTTTGTTGATAAATCAATAATAACGATACTGTTACGCCCATCCGAATCGATAAAATTACTGCCTACGACAATTTTATTGTTAGGAGCATAGTTTTTTACGAAATAAAAATTGTAATATGTATGTTCTTTTAGATTGCAATAAATTCTATGTTTCATACGAGCGAGTGTTATTTCACAAAGCAACGAAGCTAAATACTTATGGATACAAATGGGCACACCGGCATTAAAAAACTAAGAACTTAAAAAAAAGCAGTTTATATGTTTTTTTCGGACAACTACGCTTTATATGGTGATTTAAGTACGCAAGTTATGCCAATATTATATGAATATACATCAGATATAGAGATTTTAAGTATCAATGAGGTATTTCTGTTATTCCAATGATTCGAATATTTTGATATCTTTATTGGGGGAGTCCTATATAAGAGCAAAAGAGATGAAGTGAGCAAGAATTCCTATATGTGCGTAGTATTTGCTCCTGCAAAACTCAGCTAATAAGAAAGTGTAAAAAGTAATAAAATCGTATTTGTTTATTGTTTCCCCGATATAATTTTCTTAATATTTTCTGCTACTGCCTCCATTTGCCACATTGGAGTAGAGGTAGCTCCGCATATACCGATACTGAAGTTCTCTTTTATTAATTCGGTATTTATTTCATCAGGTTGATGAATAAAATGAGAGTTGGGATTGTGTTTTTTACATTCGGCAAATAAAATTTTTCCGTTTGAACTTTTTTCTCCTGCAATAAAGAAAACCAAATCGTGCTTTGTTACAAACTTCCGGATATTTGGCACCCGGTTTGAGACTTGACGGCAAATAGTATCGAAAGACTCAAATACGGCATTGCCGGTCATTTTCGATTGGATAATTTCGCTTATTTCTTGAAATTCGTTCAAAGGTTTAGTCGTTTGCGAAAAAAGTGAAATATTTTTTGAAAAGTCAAGATTATCTATATCTTCTTTGCTCTCTATTACATTTGCTGTTCCATCTGTTTGTCCGAGCAACCCGTTTACTTCCGCATGACCTTGTTTCCCGAAAATAACAATCTGGGTATTTTGCTCAGGATTGGTAACGTATTTTTTCTTTATCTGCTTTTGCAGACCAAGCACTACGGGGCAGGAGGCATCGATAATGTCGATGTTGTTTTTTTTCGCTATTTCGTAAGTCCTTGGAGGTTCGCCGTGGGCACGCAACAACACACGTACGTTTTTCAGTTTTTCAAATTGTTCGTGATTTATGGTTACCAACCCCATGCGTTCGAGTCGTTTTACTTCTATATTATTATGTACAATATCACCCAAGCAGTAAAGAGTACCACCTTTTTTTAGTTCCTCTTCTGCTTTGCTGATAGCTTTTGCAACTCCAAAACAGCATCCGGACTGTTTGTCTATCTCTATCTTCATTTCATAAATTGTTTTAATCGTTTTGTTTCGACAGTGCTTCAGAAACCTTTTCGAGAGCCCATTGCAATTGTCCCTCTATGGAAACAGATGAGTTGTCCAGCTCAATAGCGTCATCAGCTTTTCGCAAAGGACTTTCACTGCGAGTTGTGTCTCGCAAATCGCGTTCTTTTACATTTTCCATCACCTCACTAAAAATGGGGAATTGTCCTTTTTCAATCATCTCGTCATATCTGCGTTTAGCTCGTACTTCGGGCGATGCGGTGAGGAATATTTTTAGTTCGGCATCGGGGAAAACCACAGTTCCTATATCTCTGCCATCCATTACCACCCCTTTTGCTTTTCCCATCTCTTGTTGTTGCTTTACCAATTCGCGTCTCACAAATCCTATCGCGCTAACTCTACTTGCCCCATTTGCTACTTGCAAGGTTCTGATATCTTTTTCAACATTTTTACCGTTCAAATAGGTCTCCTGAACACCTTGTTTTGTGCTTTTGAAGTCTATTTTTATATTTTCTATATTTTGTTGTAAAACATTTTCATTGATATAGCTATCGGTCATCCACCCTTTTCTTATAGCGTACAGAGCAACCGCTCTATACATTGCACCACTATCTATATATGTGTAGCCCAATTCTCGTGCCAAATCTTTGGCTATGGTACTTTTTCCACACGATGAGAATCCGTCAACCGCGATATTTATTCTTTTTTTTGTCATCCTTTTTTCTTTAACTGTAAACAACCACAAAGATAGGAATGTTTTTTTAATTCATTATTTTCTCAATATGTCAATGTTTTTTTATAAAACGACAAAAAGAGAGACTTTTTGGGATAGCGATACAGAGTGTGGTTATCTCAAAACAAACATTCACTAAAAAACAGTCTCTTTTTTATTATTCAGTAAACGGGGAAAAATTTTGTGATTTATGGATAGTTGCGACAAAGAATACTTCGCATTTACAACTCCCGGAAAAGCGCAAAATATCGAACAGCCAACACAGATTTTCCGGCAATATAAATTATACTACTTTTTTGTTTTTTAACGCAATCGAGCAAAAAAACGTAGAGAAGATTGTTAAACCAATATATTAATAATCTGTCTTATTGTTAAACAAATACTTAAAATATTATAGTTATGAAAACAATAAGAATTACATTCATCCTTACTCTGATGACATTGATGTTTACATCATGCGGTCTATATTCGCAATCGGGTTATTATGGCGGAGGCTATGAAGATGACAATTATTATGAAGACTATTACGACAGTGATTACGATGATGATTATTATGCTCAGGACGATTATTATGACGACTATTATGATTCCGATATAAGGTTTCTGACATTTTACAGGGAGTTACGCCCACATGGAAGATGGATTAAACACCGACAGTATGGTAGTGTGTGGATTCCAAGAGTTGGACGCAACTTCCACCCTTATGCCACAAATGGATATTGGGTTATGACAGATTACGGAAATATGTGGGTTTCCGACTATTCTTGGGGTTGGGCGCCCTTCCACTACGGACGTTGGTTCTATGACGATTATTACGGTTGGGCATGGATGCCCGGCTACGAATGGGCACCTGCATGGGTAAATTGGAGATATGGTGGCGGTTATTACGGATGGGCACCTATGGGTCCGGGTGTGTCAATCAGTATTAATATAAATATACCAACAAACTATTGGACATTCTTACCAAGCAGACATATGTATGGCAGAAATATGCACAGATATTATCACAAACACTCTTCCAGAATTTACAATCAGACAACTATTATAAACAACACTTACATTTATAACAACAATCACTATTATAGTGGACCAACTGCGAGAGATTACGAACGTGAAACAGGAAGAAGAGTGGCTGTGCGTAATATTCAAAGCTCTACAAGTCGTGAAGGAAGAACATCTACAAGAGTAAGCAACAATGCCGTGAGCGTATTTCGTCCCGATTTTTCAACAAGCAGACCTGCAAATTCGAGAATTTCAACAGGACGTAAAGAAGAAGGCAGGGTTCAAGGCAAAAGACAACCAAATAACAGAGACAGTAATTCAACTAATTCAACAGGAAGGATAGATAGAGATGTAAATAGAAGAAACTCCTCTGTTCGTCAAGAGCAATCTCCAAGAACAAATCGAGAGAACGTGGAGAGAACTACCACAAGAATACGCAAACAACAATCAACTAACAGCAGCAGATCGAGTTCAGTGGAAAATCGTGGAGATGTTAGCAAACAAGGCACAACAAGTAGAAGCATCGAAAGAAGAATAAATAACAGTTCTACTAATAGTACTACAACGAGCAAGACTACCGTAAGAACAACAAATAGCAATTCTGAACGTAGTACGAGGGCAAGCAGTCGCACTTCTACTTCCGAATCAAGAAATGAGAACAAAGGCAGAGCAACAAGCGGTCGTTCAGGTGGACGCAACAACTGACAAATATAATTAGGGACATTCAGCAATTGAAACAACAAAGCCAACTAAATTATTGAGAATTAGTTGGCTTTGTTGTTTCTTTTTGTATTATCCTGTTTTTGCATTAAGGGAAAACATTAAGCAACGGCAGCGTTATACAATAGAGGGCATACAGGATACTGCCCTAAAAAATTATGTAAATTAAAATTTTATTATATTTGAATTTTGAACAAAAAAGATAACAAAAAATGGACTTTACACAAGAACAAATTTCGGACATTTTGGTTGAATTAGCAAATAAAGGCGGTACTTATTTGGGGTTGTCTCAAAAGCCCGACATTCGTTCGTTTTTGTCATTGCTTAAGGACGATTCTGCGAATTCTTAACTTCGTTCAGAATCTCATCTTTGTCCGAAGTCAGATGTCAGAAGACCGAAGTTGAAAGTTGCGTATTTGGTAGCAGTTTGTCGTTTCAAACAAAGAGAGAAATCTATTCTGTCAGCCGTTAGCTTTTGCAGGAAATATTATAAAAAATGTCTTAAGTCTTGGCTCTTGTGTCCAGCATCTCAAAAAAACAGATACTTCATTCCGCTAAAAGCTCCGTTCAGTATGACAATTTAGGAATGTGCTTTGTTTTTGATAATGCTGCCTTTATGATTCTTTGTATCTGCAAGAGAACCCGGAAGAATACGCCAACGGCTATCGTTATTGCAAAGCTGTATAATCTTTTTGTACCAAAAAGCCCGACAACGAAGTTATTATTGTGCATAAAAAAAGCCTTCAAGAAAACTCCTGAAGGCTTAAAAAAAAGACGGCGGCTACCTACTCTCCCACTTTTACGCAGTACCATTGGCGCTATCGGGCTTAACTTCTCTGTTCGGAATGGGAAGAGGTGGATCCCCGACGCTATAACCACCTTAATAGGGTTTGCAGCTCTCGGCTGTATAATATAGAAACATGATGTCAGTAAAAAGAACATTTCGGTGTAAATCAACCAGCAAGTATAGTAATCGCCAAACCCTGATTCGTAAATCAATGACGAATAAAAGCTTACGGGCAATTAGTACTGCTCGGCTACATACGTTACCGCACTTCCACCTGCAGCCTATCAAGGTCGTAGTCTACAACCACCCTTTAAAGATATCTTATCTTGAGGTAGGCTTCGCGCTTAGATGCTTTCAGCGCTTATCCTTGCCCAGACGTAGCTACCCGGCAGTGCTCCTGGCGGAACAACCGGTAAACCAGAGGTCTGTCCAACACGGTCCTCTCGTACTAGTGTCAGGACCTCGCAAATATCTAACGCCCACGATAGATAGAGACCGAACTGTCTCACGACGTTCTGAACCCAGCTCGCGTGCC
>JBGZFC010000051.1:0-19885 GCA_041846575.1 Bacteroidota bacterium | reverse complement strand
GTAGAAAAGATGCCTCTTGTTTAAATTGTTGATATATTGTAAATTAATGAAGTTTGTCAAAAAAACTTTGCAAAATCTATCTCATTGAATTATAGCTTATTGTCTGTTGCTTAAAAGCCTACTGCGTAATTTGGGTTTAGTTCTTCAATCTACGTTAATACTTTCTGCAAAGCTCTTTTCGATAATTTGAGATAATTCTTTTTGTATGAGACCTTGGATTCTTCTGCTTTTCATTAGAACTAATTATTAATCAGATGTAAAGATGCAAAACACAAGGGCTTTTCAATTAAAAATGAATTTAATCTTTTGAATTTCAGATGATTCTGTCGATATGTATTTTTTTATGTACAAAAATTTTAAAGGATAAAAGCGTATAAATCTCTATTAATTCAAAAAACATAATTACCTTTGTTGCATAAACATAATAAATCTCTCGATGAACATAAAGAAAAGTCTCTTGGGCATGACTTTTAGTGAAATCACTGAAATCATTTTGGAAAACAATCTGCCGAAATTTACCGCAAAGCAAATCGCTAATTGGATATATGTAAAACGGGTAAAAACGATTAACGAGATGACCAATATTTCCATTAAAAACAGAGAAATATTGTCCGAAAAATTTGAAGTTGGACGTTCGGAGCCTATCAATATTCAGACATCAACAGACGGCACTCAAAAGATGTTGTTCAAAACAGAGAATGACCAATTTATAGAAGCCGTGGTAATTCCTGACAATGAGAGAATCACCCTCTGTGTCTCTTCACAAGTCGGTTGTAAAATGAGTTGCGATTTTTGCATGACCGGCAAAATGGGTTTTAAAGGAAACTTATCTGCAAATGAAATCATCAACCAATTATACTCTGCACCAAAAGCCGAAAACATTACCAATATTGTAATGATGGGCATGGGAGAACCTTTGGATAACTACGATAACGTAATGAAAGTTATCGATATTTTAACTTCCGACTACGCTCTCGCCTGGAGTCCGAAACGAATAACTCTCTCCACAATTGGGATTATGCCTAAACTAAAACAGTTTATAGAAAGGAGCAGTTGCCACTTGGCAATAAGTTTGCACAGCCCCTTCTCGGAGCAACGACAAAAATTGATGCCGATTGAAAAAACCTATCATATCGAACAAATTATAGATTTGCTAAGGGATTACGATTGGGAACATCAAAGAAGGTTGTCTTTTGAATACACGATGTTTCACGGTGTTAACGATTCGTTATTGCACGCGAGAGAGTTGGTAAAGCTGCTTTCGGGATTAACTTGTCGTGTAAACCTTATTCCTTTTCATAAAATTCCCCAAAGCTCTTTGATGCCAAGCAGTGAAGATGATATGATAAGATTCAGAGATTACATCACTTCCAAAGGAATTATATGTACAATACGCACATCACGCGGACAAGATATTTCGGCGGCTTGCGGTATGTTATCAACCGAAAAAGACCAAAAATAAGGCGAAAAAAAGATAAATAATTTTAAATAGAAACAAATTGTTTTATTTCGTATCTAATTATTGTATTTTTGTTTAATTAATCCCTAAATTACACAATTATGAGAGGTCTCAATTTTATATTAGCAATAGCAACAGCTATTATTTTGCTTGTTTCTTGTGATGGTGGCAGTTTTTTGTCTGCTTCATCATCCACAAACGAAGTATTGGTCATAATGGACGATAAAGAGTGGGAAGGAGTGTCAGGAAAAGCACTTTTCGACGTTCTCAACTCGCCTTGCAAAGGACTACCTCAAACGGAAGCTAACTTTAAAATTTTGCAAATCTCTCAGGATAATTTTTCGAGCACATTTAAAATGGCAAGAAATATTATCATACCCGAAATCTCAAATATTTATACAAAACCCAAAATCACTTCTGAGTCTGATAAATATGCAGTTGGGCAGGTAATTATGACAATAAAAGCACCCGACAGCACTTCTTTTGCAAGTTTTGTAACAGAAAACAAAGATTTTATCGTAAACTACATTATAAGGAAAGAGTTGGAAAGAACATCAAAGTGGTTGATTCAATCAACGGGGACACCTCAATCAAAAATAGAAGAGATTTTTGGAATCAACATACACTATCCGAAAGGAATTTCAAACACATACATAAAAGATAATTTCTTTTGGGCAACAAACGATGCTCCCGAGTCGCGTTTAGATATTGCTATTTTTCAGTTTCCCTACACATCTGAAGCCGTTTTTGAAAAAGATTCGCTAATTGCAATCAGAAATCGTTTTTTAGGCAAACATATAACCGGAGCAGCAAAGTCACAGATGATAACAGCCGTAGTCCCAATGGAGCCTGAATACGAAAGATTTGAGATAAACGGAATATTCCGTGCTCAACTGCGAGGTTTGTGGGAGATGACAAACGACATGATGGGTGGACCATTCGTTATGCAAGCTTTTGTAAATGAAAAGACAAACATGGTTATTGTAGTTGATGTTTTCGTTTATGCACCCGAAAAGAATAAAAGAAATCTGATGCGTAATATGGAAGCATCGCTATATACAATACAGATTCCCGAAAAAAAATAATATCACAACAATCATATATGGATGAATTAATAAAAGTAGGTATT
Organism: Bacteroidota bacterium; assembly: GCA_041846575.1. Classification (GTDB taxonomy): domain Bacteria; phylum Bacteroidota; class Bacteroidia; order Bacteroidales; family Dysgonomonadaceae; genus JBGZFC01. The sequence goes on along the minus strand of JBGZFC010000051.1, from coordinate 17,297 downwards.
TCGCATGGCGATACCAACAGTATAAGCTACGAACTATTGCTAAAAACATTTTCAGACGAACGTATAACAGAAATATTAACCCCGATAATTTACGGCTCTTCTAAATCGGCATCATACAACCGAAAAGTATTAAATTGCAAACCTGTAAATTTCAACATCGTAAATCAGATAGAGCAGTGCTCCGAAGGCAAAGTTAACTTAATTAACTGCATACGAGATGAGATAAAAATAGAGCTGGGCAAACCAAGTCCCGAAGCGGGAAAATCGGCATTTATGTCGTTAAGTTGTGCTGTTGAAGATTTAAGAAATGAAAAAATCGATGTATTGGTTACACTGCCAATCAATAAAGACTCGATACAGTGTGACGACTTTACATTTCCCGGACATACCGAATATTTGGAAGAACGTTTTGCCACAGGTGAAGAGAAGTCTTTGATGATGTTGATAGACAAAGACCTACGCATTGCTCTTGTAACAGGACATCTGCCGATTTCGGAAATACCCAAACATATCTCTCAAACTGACATTGTAGAAAAAATAGGTATTCTGAATCAATCATTACAACGCGACTTCGGAATTGACGCACCAAGAATAGCCGTACTTTCACTTAACCCACATTGCGGAGAAAACGGTCTGTTGGGCAAAGAAGAGAGAGAATTTATCGAACCGGCAATAAAACAGGCACAAGAGGCAGGAATATTGTGCGTAGGACCAATGGCTGCAGACGGATTTTTCGGAGCGGAAAGACATAAAGAGTTCGATGCTATTCTTGCAATGTATCACGATCAAGGATTAATTCCGTTCAAAACTCTTTCAATGGAAACAGGTGTCAACTTCACTGCAGGACTTCCTATTGTCCGCACATCGCCTGCACACGGCACCGCATATAATATCGCCGGAAAGGGCGAAGCCTCAGACGAATCGTTCCGACAAGCCATTTATGTGGCTGTCGATATTTTCAAAAACAGAAAAATGTACGATGAAGCACGTGCAAACCCACTTCACAAGATGTATTTCGACAGAGGAAAGGATGATGAAAAATTAGACTTGACGGCAGAAGAGTAATCTGTTTAGTTGCTGATAGGTACGTGTCGCGCGTTTCGTGATGCGAAGAATTTTAGAGGGCTGTCTTTACTTTTAAGGCAGACCTTTTTTTGTTTTAATAACTAAAACTACACAAGATAATGAAAAACACAGGGAAAAACATATCCGAATTGCAAGTGATGGATATTTCCCTGTGTTATCTTGTCGTTTTTGCTCATACATTTTCCGAATTTACAAAAGATGAGAAACCGATAACAGAAAAGCCTCTATATGCAAAAAAAAAGAGCTGCCTCGTTTTGAGGCAGCTGCTATTTTGAAAATAAATGTCAATTAAACTATCTTCTGCTTCCGTTCATTGCAATCATGATATAGTAAAACAATGTAGCTAAAGAACTAAGTGCTGCAACCACATAGGTATAACCAGCCCAACGTAGAGCATCAACTCCTTCCGAATGATTGCTTACATCAGTAATACCGGCACTACTCAACCAATGAATAGCACGATTGGTTGCATTTTTCTCTACAGGCAGAGTAACAAAACTAAAAAGTGTAGTCAAAGCGAACATAGCAATACCAAACCACAAGAGTGCAGGAAATGCTTGCATCAGAAGAATTCCTAACAAAAGTACCCACATTACCCATTTCGATGTGGAAGAAATAATGGGAACCAATGCAGAACGCATTTTCAACGGCGCATATCCAACGGCATGTTGAATAGCATGACCTGTTTCGTGAGCAGCAACGGCTGCAGCTGCTACACTATTACTTCCGAAAACCGGTTCGCTAAGGTTTATAGTTTTGTTTAAAGGATTGTAATGGTCTGTAAGTTGTCCGCGAACAGAAATTACTTGTACATCAAAAATACCATTATCGTGTAGCATCTTCTCTGCCACCTCTTTACCTGTCATACCGTTACGCAACGGAATGCGTGAGTATTTTTTAAAACGACTTTGCAACTGTGCCTGCACAATCCAGCCCGCCAAGGCTATTATTCCAAAAAGAATCAAATATGAATAGGTCATGTTTTTATATAGATTTTATGATTTTAAATAATAGCTTTACGCTACTTAATTATCTCAACATATTAAAACATTTTGATTAGATAAAAGTTCATACAGACATACTTTTTAGCTGTCAAAACAATACTTTGTTCCGTTTCCTGTCTCTACGCTCCCGCAAAAAAGGAGGTGGTTAGTGCTTTTCCGCTTTGTAAAGAGGCATTACAGCTTTTAGTTAAGTTTGGTGAAAACAATAATCTATCCCTTTTTTTATTATATTTTTGTAGAAACAGATTAACTTGAGTTCGATATAAATATTGATATATTACATTGACAAATAATCTAATAAGATTGTTGTGGTGTTACATCCTTGTTCTACTAAGGTTTTTAGCATCAAAATAAGGTTTAAAACAATTGAAAACCTTATTTATTTCAATAAAATCCTGGTAGCGGTAACAACCACATACTAAACTCCTTATTACCTTATTTTTTTATTGTTATATTTTATCACAATCACAAATGAGTAGATTTACACTGCTTTTCATACTATTTTTATTTTGTAGCAAAGTCATAGATGCAACAAACCCTCCTGCCACAGAAGTAAGAGCCGTATGGCTTACAACTCATTTGGGTTTGGATTGGCCCCAAAACAGAACCGGTGCAGAAGCTCAAAAAAGAGAGTTAATCGGCATTTTAGACAAATTACAAAAACATAATTTCAATACTGTTATTTTTCAAGTTAGAGCAAGAGGAGAAGTATTTTACAAATCGAATATTGAGCCAATGTCCTCATTAATTAAAGATCCGGACAGATTTGATCCATTGGCTTTCGCAATCGAAGAGACTCACAAACGAGGGATGGAATGTCATGCATGGTTTGTTACCTATCCTTTGGGAAGCGTAAAACACGTTAGTTCGCTTGGGGGAAAATCGGTAGTGAAGAAAAGACCATCAATCACCAAGAAATTTAAAAATGATTGGTTTCTCGACCCGGGAAATCCGAATACCGACGATTATTTAATGTCTTTGGTAAAAGAGATTATCACCAATTACGACATAGACGGTATTCATTTCGATTATATACGCTATCCCAATAACAACGGTAAATTTCCCGACTCCGATACTTATCGCATATACGGCAAAGGAAAACCCGTCAATAATTGGCGACGAGATAATATTACCGGATTTGTAACAAAAGTGTACGATTGGGTCAAAAGTAAAAAGCCCTGGGTGCAAGTAAGCAGCGCTCCGCTTGGCAGATACCGTGTTATAAACGGGAAAGGCGGAGGTTGGACTGCACTCGAAACCGTTTATCAAGATGCGGGCAAATGGTTGAAAATGGGCAAACAGGACGTTATTTTCCCGATGATGTATTACAAAGAAGGACTTTTCTATCCTTTTGTCGATGACTGGATTGTTAATGCAAACAGTCGCATAGTCGTTCCGGGACTTGGCGCATATCAGATGATTGAGCTTGGATGGAGCAGAGAAGATATTGTGAATCAGGTAGATTACACGAGAGAGAAACAGGTTTACGGACAGGCATATTTTCGCACAAACAATGTTTTGTCTAACACTAAGGGCATTCTTAACACTCTGAAAGAGTATTATAAATATCCCGCGAAACTTCCTCCGTTAAGTTGGCTTTCAAATTCCAAACCGTCATCGCCTTTGGATTTGACTGCCGAAAAACTTTCAAACGGAAAATTATCGTTGAAATGGGAAAAGGATAAAAATCAAGAACGAGTTACATATAACGTATATCGTTCGCTAACCGAAGATTTTGACGTGAACAGAGCTGAGAACATTTTAGCTGTAGGACTTAAAGAACCTAAGTTTGAATATTCAGACTACGAAAAAGAAACAGCTTATTACTACTTTGTTACGGTATCGGATTCGTATCACAACGAAAGCAAAATATCCATTCCGGCATTTTTTTATCATTCTGAAACAATCAAATAGAACAAAGAGGTCAATTTTTAGCAGAAATCTGAATGAAATATTTTAAAAATAGTTAGGATAAAAGATAAATAAGGAATATATTTGTACGAATTATGGATAGTAATCAGAAGTTGAGAAAACAAGTTAAAGAGGAATTTACGGAGTATCTTACTTTACGTAAACATCGAAAAACACCCGAACGATTTGCCATACTTGATTATATTTACAATACAAAAGGACATTTCGATATGGATTCTCTATATAAATCTATGATTGAAATGAATTTCAGAGTTAGCAGAGCTACACTATACAACACAATTGAGTTGTTGCTCGACTGTGGATTAGTGATAAAGCATCAGTTTGGCGGGAATGTTTCGAAATACGAAAAATCGTATGGTAATGAAAACCACGACCATATTATTTGTACTTCATGCGGTGAAGTTAGAGAGACCAAAAACAGCAACTTGTTTACTCAGGCACAGCAAAAAAAGATAAAAAGATTTACGGTAAACTATTACAGCATGTACATCTACGGCATTTGCAGCAAATGTAGCCATGCTAAAAAAATGGAATTGAAAAAATTAGAAGAAAAATCTAATAAATAGTTGTATTGCAAAATCATTATAAAAATATAATTATCATATAACAAACACAATAATGCCAAAAACAGAGGCACAAAAATCAATTAATAATATGAAAGTTGATGTAATTTTAGGACTACAATGGGGCGATGAGGGAAAAGGTAAAATAGTAGATGTACTAACACCCAACTATGGTGTAGTTGCACGTTTTCAGGGAGGTCCAAACGCCGGACATACATTGGAATTTGAAGGTCAAAAATATATTTTGAAATCTATACCCTCAGGTATTTTTCAAGAAGGAAAGATAAATATCATTGGCAATGGAGTTGTGCTCGATCCTGCACTTTTCAAACAAGAGTTGGATAGCCTGGAAGCTTCGGGACACATACTTACCGACAGATTGTATATTTCGAAGAAAGCACATCTGATATTACCAACTCACCGATTATTGGATGCAGCCAACGAGTTAGAAAAGGGAGACTCAAAAATCGGAACTACAGGTCGCGGTATAGGTCCAACCTATACCGACAAAATTAGTCGCAATGGTCTTCGTGTAGGAGATTTGTTTCACAACTTCGAAGAGAAATACAAAAAAGCTACGGAACGTCATCTTGGCATATTGTCTCATTATGACTTACAATACGATTTAGAGCAGTTGGAAAAAGAGTGGTTTGCCGGTGTAGAAAAAATCAAAACTTTCCGAATAATAGATAGCGAACAGTTTATAAATGACTATATTGCAGACGGAGGAAAAGTTCTTGCCGAAGGAGCACAAGGTTCGTTATTAGATATTGATTTCGGTTCATATCCATTCGTTACATCCTCAAATACCGTTTGTGCAGGAGCTTGTACCGGATTGGGTATTGCTCCAAGCAAGATAGGAGAAGTTTTCGGTATTTTCAAAGCATATTGTACACGTGTGGGTAGCGGACCATTCCCTACCGAATTGTTTGACGAGGACGGGAAACTGATGCAAGAAAGAGGGCACGAGTACGGCTCGGTGACAAAACGTCCACGTAGATGCGGATGGGTAGATTTGGTGGCGCTTCGATACACGATTATGATTAACGGTATTACCAGATTAATTATGATGAAAAGCGATGTGCTGGATACATTCGAAACTGTAAAAGCGTGTGTATCGTACAAAGTAGATGGCAAGGAAATCGACGTTTTCCCTTTCGATATTACAGAAAATATCGAACCTGTTTATGTTGAACTACCCGGATGGCAAACAGATATGACGGCGATGCAATCGGAAGATGAATTTCCTGAAGAGTTCAATAATTTCTTAACTTTCTTAGAAGAAGAACTCGGCATTCCTATTGCGATAGTATCTGTCGGACCGGATAGAGAGCAAACAATAATAAGAGATATTTTTTAGAGAAAGTTATTCTCAAATAATCACCCCAAAGTGGTGGTCTATCATAAGTTCCCAACTAACTGCAGCGTCGCTTTCGATATTCGGTCTCAATCGGGGCTGTCTCAGAAGCCCGACATTCGACCGTTTTTGTCATTGCCTAAGGGCAATTCTGCGAATTCTGAACGAAATGAAGAATCTTGTCTTTATCCGAAGTCAGATGTCAGAAGACCGAAGTTGAAAGTTGCGTATTTGGTAGCAGTTTGTCATTTAGAACGAAGTGAGAAATCTGTTCTTTCGGCTGTTAGCCGTTAGCATATTGAATAGTTACTAATTGCACATTGTTAATTGACAAAGGCACAACCATCGTCTCCCTCCAATTATTAATTGTTAATTACTCATTGTTAATTGCAAAAGCCAATCATTGTGAATCTCATAAAAATAGAGTATATTTGCGCTTTCAAAATCGGAAGGATTTTCCTCAACGAAAGTGTGGCATAGAGCCACCTCTTCGGTTAAACAATATAACTATATACAAAAATGACATCACAGGAAATACGTCAATCTTTTAAAGATTTCTTCGCATCAAAACAACATGAAATAGTACCCTCGGCACCTATGGTAATTAAAGACGACCCGACTCTTATGTTTACCAATGCCGGAATGAATCAATTTAAAAATATAATTTTGGGTAACGACCCGATAGAGTTTCCACGCATTGCCGATTCACAAAAATGCCTCCGTGTAAGCGGTAAACACAACGACCTTGAAGAGGTAGGACACGATACTTATCATCACACCATGTTCGAGATGTTGGGAAATTGGTCGTTTGGCGACTATTTCAAAAAGGAAGCAATTGCTTGGGCATGGGAGTATTTGGTAGATGTTTTGAAACTTGATGCTGACAGACTGTACGCCACCGTATTTGAAGGAAGTTCCGAAGAGGGATTGAGTCGTGACGACGAGGCTGCCGGTTATTGGGAGAAATATTTGCCTAAAGACAGAATAATAAACGGAAACAAAAAGGACAATTTCTGGGAAATGGGCGATACCGGTCCCTGTGGTCCTTGTTCCGAAATACATATCGACCTTCGCTCTGACAGTGAGAGAGAAAAAGTTAGCGGTCTATCTATGGTAAACAAAGACCACCCACAGGTAATAGAAATATGGAATCTTGTTTTCATGCAATATAACCGAAAAGCCGACAATTCGTTAGAATCTTTGCCGGCTAAAGTTATAGATACCGGAATGGGTTTTGAACGTCTTTGTATGGCAGTTCAAGGCAAATTATCAAATTACGATACAGACATTTTTCAACCATTAATAGGGAAAATAGGCGAAATAACCGACACAAAATATGGCGAAAACGAGAAGAAAGACATTGCCATGCGTGTTGTTGCCGACCACGTTCGCACCATCGCATTCTCTATTACAGACGGTCAGCTGCCTTCAAATGCTAAGGCAGGATACGTGATAAGACGTATTTTGAGACGTGCCGTTCGCTACGGATACACTTTCTTGAATATGCACGAAGCTTTTATGTATCGTCTTATCGCATCACTTATCGAAGTTATGGGAAATGCTTATCCCGAACTAAAAGCACAACAATCTCTCATAGAAAAAGTGATAAAAGAGGAAGAGGAGTCTTTCTTACGAACATTGGAAACCGGTATTAAGCTGTTGGAAAAAAATATGCCCGAAAAGGGTGGCACATTGAGCGGTGAAGTTGCTTTTCAGCTATACGACACATTTGGTTTTCCCCTCGATTTGACTGAGCTTATTTTGCGTGAACACGGGATGAGTGTTGACACTGCCGGTTTCGAAACCGAGATGGAAAAACAGAAACAAAGGGCAAGAAATGCGGCAAGCATAGAAACAGAAGATTGGGTAGTAGTACAAAACGGCGAACCCGTATTTGTAGGATACGATGAGTCTGAAACAACAACACAAATTTTGCGATACAGAAAAGTTCGCCAGAAAAATAAAGAGTTTTATCAAGTTGTATTATCTCGCTCACCTTTTTATGCCGAAATGGGAGGACAAGTTGGCGACATTGGATGGCTTACAGACCAAAACAGCAACGAAAAGATTGATATTTTCGACACCAAACGCGAAAACAATTTGGCAATACACCTGACAAACAAGTTGCCAAAAGATTTGAATGCGGATTTTACGGCAAAAATAGATATGCAGAAACGTACTGCCGCCGAGTGCAATCACACTGCAACGCACCTTATGCACGAAGCTTTAAGAGAAGTGCTCGGCACGCACGTTGAGCAAAAAGGGTCATTCGTATCGCCGGATGTTCTGCGTTTCGACTTTTCGCACTTCCAGAAAGTTACTGATGAAGAGATAAGAAAAGTAGAGAAACTTGTTACCGAAAAAATCAGAGCCAACTTCCCGATTGTAGAAAACAGAAACTGTTCGCTTGAAGAGGCTAAATCGCAAGGAGCAATCGCTCTTTTTGGAGAAAAGTATGGCAGTATGGTGCGTACGGTTCGTTTTGGGTCATCCATAGAGCTTTGCGGAGGTACACATATATCCAGTACCGGAAGAATCGGTACTTTCCGAATCATCAGCGAAGGAGCCATTGCTGCCGGCATACGTCGTATAGAAGCTGTTACGGCTGCCGTTGCTGAGGATTATCTCTATGGTCAAGAAGATATTATACGTGCCCTTCGCGAATTTATGCACAACACTCCCGATTTGATGGCAACTGTAAAAAAAGCAATAGAAGAGAATGCCGAACTGAAAAAACAGGTTGAGACATTTGTAAAAGAGAAAAGTCAAACCGTTGTAAGTGATATTCTAAAACAAGGGAAAGAGATTGACGGTATATCTTTCTATATCCTGAAAAGTGAATTCCCACACAGCCATATTAAAGATATTGCTTTCGGCATACGCAATCAAACAAAAGAGAAATCGGTCTTTGTTGCAGGTGTTACTGACAACGGAAAACCTCAATTGTTGGTAACTATTACGGACGATTTGGTAGAACAAGGTTTTGATGCAGGAAAAATAGTTCGTGAAGCAGCTAAACACATTCAAGGCGGTGGCGGTGGACAAAAACATTTTGCTTCTGCCGGCGGAAAAAATGTTGATGGAATAGGCAATGCCGTGGATGCAATAGTTGAGACTTTTAAGGAATAAACTTGAAAGTGAAAAGATAAAAGTTGGATGTCCGATTCAGGATGTCCAATTTTTTTTCATTGTTGTCCGATAAAGAACACTTTATCGCCGGAATAGGCGAAAATTTCCAAAACTTCTGTCTCGCAAAGTTCACAAAGCAATTGGGCACAGCAACCAACGGCTCAAGCTCCGTTTGCATTTATATGACATTAAACAGCGATATAAACCGATTTGTTGCGGTTAGTCCGGTAGTACCTTGTGTATTCCCTCTTAACAAACGCAACTTATAAACAGATTTCTCACTGTGTTCGAAATGACAGGTAAAACCAATCGGCATTTCCAACTTTGAACCTTGAATCTATTGACACATTTGCTATTGGCATATTCACAAATCCCCAATTACCCCAAAGAGGATAGAGATAAAAACAATTAGGACTGATTTCGCTCGTAACGGAAATCAGTCCTGATTTTATCTCTCTAAAAAAACAAATTAGATATATTTTTCAATTTTTTCAGCGAAAAGAGCTTTTGAACCTGCTCCAACCGATTTGTCAACCACTTCGCCATTTTTTATAAAAATAACTGTGGGGATATTGCGAATTCCGTATTTGGAAGTAACTTCATCGTTATCGTCCACGTTTACTTTACCGATTACTGCACGGTCTTTGTACTCTTCGCTCAACTCATCGATAATCGGTCCAATCATTTTGCAAGGACCGCACCATTCTGCCCAGAAGTCTATTACTACTAATTTGTCTGTTGCCAACACGTCGTTTAGTGTTGCATCTGTAATTTGTAATGCCATAGTTTTTTTAAATTAATTGTTATAAGTTTTGATTTTATATTCTTAATATATTGATTCAGTTTATTTTAAAGTCGATTCGCAGGTTGTTGCTCAGTTGCTCTATCAGGCGTTTGTTCACATGAATTCGTGACGGACGTGAAAAAAGTTGTACTTCTATGTTTGCATCATCTCCTATTATATGAAAATATAACAACGAATTTCCGGAATTGTTTTTCATTAATGCCGATAATTCGGATACCAACGTGTCGTCGAGTTCCGAAATAGGTATTTTTAATGTGATTTTATTAACCAGTTTATCTTGCACTTCAGCAAGCAAATCTATGGATGATATTTTAATCTCAAACTCGTCTCCTCTGAATGGTTTCGGCTGTATTTTTGCTTTTATATAAACAGAGAGGTCTTCGCGTGCATACTTTCCGAAGTTAACGCTATCTTTTCCAAAAAGAGCCAATTCGCAACTTCCGGTATAATCTTCTATTGTCATAATAGTATAAGGGTCGCCGCGTTTGGTCAATCCTTCTCTTTTGTTGGTTACCAATCCTCCAAAACTTATCTCTTTTCCGTTTAAAGGGGCTAAGTCTTGAAGTAGAGCTGCATTTGCGTTACAAATATGTGTCAGAATAAACTCATAATCGTCCAGAGGATGTGCCGAGAGATAGATTCCTATAAGTTCGCGTTCTTTGTTTAGTCGTTCTAAATCGGAAAAACTTTTAACCTTGGGCATTTCCGGCTTGGTAATCATAAAAGATATATCGTCGCCGAAAAGCGAATTCATCGATTCTTGCTTATCTTGTTGAAACTTATTTCCGTATCGAATAAGGATGTCTAAGAAGTCTTCTCCTTTTTCGTTAGAGCTTACAAAGTGTTCTCGTCTTATGTTTGGCAACGAATCGAAAGCTCCTGCCAAAGCCATAGACTCTATATTTTTTCTGTTGCAAGCCGAGAGATTTACCCTTTCCAAAAAGTCGTAAATATCGCTAAAGGCACCGTTTTGGGCACGTTCGTTGAGGATGCTCTCAACAGCGTTGTGTCCCACACTTTTAATTGCCGCTAACCCGAAACGAATATCGCCCTGTTTGTTTACCGAGAATTTTAGTACCGATTCGTTTATATCGGGCGATAGCACATTTATACCCATTGTTTTGCATTCGTCCATAAACTTGGTAATCTCGGTAATGTTGTTTAGGTTATTCGATAGTACCGATGCCATGTACTCCGAAGGATAGTTTGCTTTCAGCCACGCTGTTTGATATGCAACCCATGAGTAGCATGTGGCGTGTGATTTATTGAAAGCATACGAAGCAAATTTTTCCCAATCGCCCCAAATCTTTTCCAATATTTTGGGGTTGTGTCCGTTTGCCTTTCCTCCCAACATGAATTTCTCTTTCAGAGACATCATTTTATCGACAAGTTTTTTACCCATTGCTTTACGCAACTCGTCAGATTGACCGCGTGTGAAATTTGCCAACAGACGAGAAAGCAACATGACTTGCTCCTGATATACCGTAATTCCGTATGTTTCGCTCAGATATTTTTCCATAATGGGAATATCGTAGCTAATCTGTTCTCTGCCGTGTTTGCGTGCTACGAAAGATGGTATATAATCCATTGGTCCGGGACGATAAAGGGCATTCATAGCTATCAGGTCTTCAAACTTGGTTGGTTTCAGCTCTCGCAGATATTTTTGCATTCCTGCCGACTCAAACTGAAACGTTCCTGTTGTTTGTCCATTGCTGTACAGTTCGTATGTTTTAGCGTCGTCTAACGGAATTTCTTCAATATTTATTTTCTTTCCGGTTGTAACCTCAATATTTTTTATTGCATCTTTTATGATGGTGAGAGTTTTCAGTCCCAAAAAGTCCATCTTTATCAATCCTGTCTCCTCTATCACAGAGCCTTCATATTGTGTTACAAGGAGTTTTTCGTTACTCTCTTTGTCGTCGGTTGTGCTTATCGGTACAACATCCGATATATCGGTTTGTCCTATAATAACTCCGCATGCGTGCACACCAACACTTCGCACGTTTCCTTCGAGCATTTTAGCATACTTGAGCGTATCGGCAACTAATGGGTCGTTGCTTTGTGATGCGGTTTTTAGTTCAGGAACGTTATCTATTGCCGCTTCAAGATTTACTTTTTTCACGTTGGGAATTCTGTCGGGTACGAGTTTGGCTAATCTGTCGGCTTCAGGTAACGGTAGTTTGTGAATTCTTGCAACATCTCGTATAGATGATTTTGTTGCCATAGTACCGTAAGTGATAATTCTTGCAACCTTTTCGTGTCCGTACTTTTCGGTTACCCACTGTAAAACTTTATCTCGTCCTTCATCGTCGAAATCGATATCTATATCCGGCATCGAAATTCGGTCGGGATTCAAAAAACGTTCGAAAAGCAGGTCGTATTTTAACGGGTCGATATCGGTAATCGCCAAGCAGTATGCTACGGCAGACCCCGCCGCAGAACCGCGTCCCGGACCTACCGCCACATCCATCTCTCGTGCAGCGTTAATAAAGTCTTGGACAATAAGGAAATATCCGGGAAATCCCATGTTGGTTATGGTCTCTAACTCGAAATCGAGTCGGTCTGTAACCTCTTGTGTGAGTTCTTCGCCATATTTCTTTTTTGCTCCAAGGTAGGTCAAGTGGCGTAAATAGTCCGACTCTAACAGTATTCTGATGGCTTTGTCGTATCCTCCTACTCGGTTGTATGCTGTTTCTCCAATCTTTTCTATTAATTGCTCTTCTGTAAAGCGCGTTTTGTACTCCTCTTCGGTTCCGAATGAAGGATCGATAGGATAGAATGGCATAAGAGCCGGATTGTTGATGGAGTAAATCTCAACCTTATCGGCTATCTCCAGAGTGTTGCTCAATGCTTCCGGAATGTCGGCAAAAACTTGATTCATCTCTGCCATTGTTTTTAACCACTCTTGTTTGGTATAACGCATCCGGTCAGGGTCGTCAAAATCTTTTGCCATACTCAAGCAGATAAGTCTGTCGTGAGCGTCGGCATCCTCTTCATCCACGAAGTGTGCATCGTTAGTAGCAATAACTTTTACGTTAAACTTTTTACTTAGCTTTAAAATTTCTTCGTTAGCGCGTTGTTGTTTAGGATAGGTTGTTTGGTCAGCATCGGGACGGGTTGTTTTGTGGCGTTGTATTTCCAAATAGAAATCATCGCCGAAAACATCTTTAAACCACTGCACAGCCTCTTCTGCTCCCGATATGTCGCCGTTATCTATTTTACGCGGAATCTCTCCACCTAAGCATGCACTCGAAACGATAAGTCCTTCGCTGTATTCTTTCAGCAACTCTTTATCGATTCTTGGTCGATAATACAGCCCTTCTGTCCAACTTTTAGATACAATTTTAATCAGATTTTTGTATCCTTTCAGATTTTTCGCAAGTACCACCAGGTGCCAACCGCTACCATCTATTTTTGAGTCGCTTTTCTCAAATCTGCCACGTCGTGCACAATAACATTCGCACCCTATTATTGGCTTAAAATTCAGTTTTGCCGTTAAATTCTCAATCTCTTTAGAAATTTTAGTATCGTTTGGATTTTTAGCTAACTCTTGCTCTAACTCTTTTATTTCTCCCTTTATTTTCGATTTTGCACTATCTACGTAATTCACAAACTCTTTCACTCCAAACATAGCTCCATGGTCGGTAAGAGCGACTCCCGCCATGCCGTCATTCATTGCTTTGTCAACAATTCGTTTTATGCTTGCTTGTCCGTCCAGTAGCGAGTATTGCGAGTGAACGTGTAAATGTACAAATGGTTGCATATTTTTATAAGATTGGGATATTTTGATGTTATAGAAATATTGATGACAAATATACTTAAAATTGATGTCTGTTTTTTATAAATCGGAAAAGAAAGTTATCAACAGTGGTGTATCTGTATGATAATGTTTTGGTTAATGAGCTGTCGACAAATCTGTTCCTCTCACTTGAAATATACGATTCTCTATATTTTCCCCCAAGTGATTAAACTCCCGCTTGATATGGGATATCTAAGTTTGGGTGCAGTTTATATGGATAACTCCAATATTGAGTTACTCAACAATCGCTACGCTTTTGTGTGGCGTAAATCAGTTGAAAAACAAAGCTGAGTTGTAAGAGAAAATAAGAAAAATATTGGAAAGGTGGAAGATGGCATTGCCGAAGATAATCGTCCGGATGACGAACCGCATACTCCAATTGACTCAGAAGAACTGAAAAAATGCATTGCCTCTATAAATCGCTAGAACCCCATCAAAGCATATCATAAAGCTATTAAGATATTAGAGAATAAACACTTGCCGGAGCTTCAAGAATATGAAAATAATCTAAAAGTGTTAGGTAATCCAACAGCTACTCTAAGACAGATAATTCCGTTACTTTTATGCTGCCGGAATTACCAAGATAGGAGAATCGGTTAGAGAAAAAACCATTTTGCTGCGTATATAAAAAAGAGCAGCAGTATTAAAAGTAAAGCACATCACTATGTTGTCATACCGAATGGAGCTTTTAGCGGAATGAAGTTTCTGTTTTTTTAGATGCAAGACACAAGAGCCAAGACTTAATACATTTTTATAATATTTCCTGCAAAAGCTAACAGCCAACAGCTAATGGCTAACAGCCCCAAAGAATAGATTTCTCATGTCGTTCGAAATGGCAGGGAGTTGTTTATGATTTGGGTTCGCTGCTAACAGCCAACAGCTTATAAGATAGATTCTTCACTTCGTTCAGAATTTGCAGAATCGCCCTTAGGCAATGACAAAAACGGACGAATGTCGGGATTTTGAGACAGTCCCCCCGTTTAGTCAAATAAAAAAATATTACATGTTGTTTCTTTGCTCTTGCGTTTCTAACATTGGTTTTCCAAAAAACGTAAATAGTAAATCCGGAATCCCCAATAAAAATCTTTACTCAGCCATTTCCGGATCAATCATAATTCGACCACAATATTCACAAACGATAACTTTTTTACCCATTTTTATATCCAACTGTTTTTGAGGTGGGATTTTATTAAAACAGCCACCGCAAGCTCCGCGTTGTATAGGTACGATAGCCAAACCGTTACGAGCATTTTTGCGGATTCGCTTAAATGCTGTCAGTAAGCGAGGTTCAATGAGAGTCTCTGTTTTTTTTGCTTTTTCGCGTATTTTTTCCTCTTGTGATCTTGTTTCGGAAACAATTTCTTCTAATTCGCTTTTTTTATGTTCTAAGTCTTCAGTTTTTTCTTTTAATAATTCGTTAGAAATCTTTATCTGTTCCTGTATGTCTTTTGCTTGTTGAGCAAATTCGTTAGTGTGTTTTTCTGCAAGTTGAATTTCGAGTGATTCAAATTCAATCTCTTTCGATAAGTGGTCGTACTCTTTGCTGTTTCTAACATTATCCAACTGTTTGGTGTATTTTTCTATCTTTATTTTGCTGGTTTCTATTTTGCTCTTTTCCAGTTTGCTGTTTTCATCCAATTGTTTGAGTTCCAGTTCGTAATTGTTGATACGTGTGCCAAGTCCGGCAATTTCGTCATCTAAGTCAGCAACTTCTAAAGGCAGTTCTCCTCTGAGGGTTTTTATTCTGTCTATCTCTGATAGATAGAGTTGTAGTTTGTGAAGTGATTGTAGTTTGTCTTCTACTGATACTTCCAGTTCGGTAGCTTTTTTTCTTTTTGCCATACTCTTTTATTGTTTTAGTTAATGGTTACCTTATACAAAAAATGCAGTAATATAAAACGGATGTTTTTATATTACTACACTTTTCCATAAATGCGGGATTAAGTCGGACCGCTTTATTATAGATATTTTACCGGATTCGAATCGAATGCCGATTTATGAGCGACAAAGGTAGGAAATTTTTTTGTAATAGTATCAAAAAATATATCTTTTGTGCAAATTTCAGACTCATAATGTCCAACAACCGCAAGAAGTAGTCTTCCTTCCACGTCGTAAAAATCGTTATACTTGGCTTCTCCTGTGATGAATGCGTCGGCTCCATAAGCGATGGCTTGAGGAATTAAGAATGCTCCCGAGCCTCCGCATATTGCTACATCGCGTATTTCCTTGCCTTGCATTTTGGTGTGTCTTATGCTTGTGAGGTTAAAAACATCTTTCAACAGATATAGGAATTCTTGTTCTGGCAAGGCATCGGGTAGTTCACCTACTACGCCGCTTCCGGCTTGAGCCCAATCGTTGATAATAGGAATGAAGTCGTATGCCGGCTCTTCATACGGGTGAACAGCCAGCAAGATGCGTTGTATTTCTATTTGTCGAAATTTAGGAAGAATAACCTCTATTCGCGACTCTTTTTCGAAATGGAGTTCGTTTACTTCGCCAACAAATGGATTGGCTCCCTCTTTTGCCCGAAAAGTTCCTTCGCCCGAAAGATTAAAGCTGCACGAATCGTAGTTGCCTATATTACCGGCTCCAGCGTTGAAAAGAGCATTTCTTACATATTCCGTGTGCGATTGTGGTACGAATGTAACCAATTTGAGTAGAGCATTTTTTTGCGGACTCAATATGCGTAGATTTTCTAAGTTTAGTATTTCGGCAAGTTTGAAGTTTACTCCATTTACTGCATTGTCCAGATTGGTGTGTGCGGCATAAATTACGATATTGTTCCGTATGGCTTTTATCACACTTCTCTCCATGTAGTTGCGTCCGGTAATAGATTTTATCGGATAGAAAATCAGCGGATGATGTGATATTATCAGATTGCAGCTTAAGGAGATGGCTTCATCTACCACATTTTCCGTTACATCAATACATAGTAAAACTCCTTCAGCCTCTTGGTTTGGATCACCCACTTGTAGCCCGCTGTTGTCAAAACTTTCCTGTAGAGGTAGCGGGGCTATTTGTTCGATGGTTTGTAATATCTCTTTTATTCGCATTTTGATGATTTTTACACATTATATATAGAAGAAGCAAAAATAGTGTTTTTTGGGGATTATATGTATATATATGCGTTGATATTTTTTTGCTTTGGCTGTTATATTTTGGCTATCGCCCTTTTGCTTTATTCTACAGAATCTAACATGTTTCACGATTCGCCAATTGCAAATCACCACTCACCAATTGGCATATTTGCAGATTAGCCCATAATATGAAATCTCCTTTTATGTTTCTTTCTTCTTGTGTCTGATTATAAAGTGCAGTAATACAGATATATATTGTGTTTTTCAACAAAAACAAGAAAATAATTTAGAGAATATTTGGAGGTAATTGAGAAATGTATTACCTTTGCATTCTATTTCACTCTAAAAAGGAGTTTTTAGACATCTGGAAAATATAAAGGTCTGATTATTTTTTTTATGATATAAGATATTTGTTGTCAGCATCTTCTGTTTTCCTCTAAAAAAAGTTTCAAAAAAAAACAAAAAAATTTTGCGGATAAAAAAAAAGTATCTATCTTTGCATCCGCTTTTGAGAAATCAAGGTATTTTTTAAAAAGAAGAGATCT
>JBGZFC010000050.1:0-36770 GCA_041846575.1 Bacteroidota bacterium | reverse complement strand
TTTTTCCGGTAATTTTCCTAACATAATTTGCAGTGTTTTAGCTCCTAAAGGTACTAAATGTTGCAGATATATACAACTTTTTATGGAATTATTTTATTGAATTTCAGTTGCATAAAGGTATTTTAAGGGGCGACTATATACTAATCCACGATAATAGCTGTTGCCAAAGCTCTCTGTTTGATTTTATAAATCTGTTTACCTTATGTTTGCGACAAATATCTTTGAGCCACTTTCTCCAATATATTGCGAATAAAAAAGAAGCCGGCATCAGGACGAAATAGCCAAGAGTTACTAACCAACTTCCTGTATATAGAAAAATAAAAATTGATTGAATAAAAGAAAAAACAGGCACAAAAACCAACCCACTAACGTACCTTACCGAAGGTATAAATTGTTTATCGCTAAACAAACCTCTAAGTTTTCGATATATAAGAATAGGGAATATACTGTTACCAAAACCAAATAGAGCCACAGGGAACGATATTATAAGCGAAAGGAATGATATAATAAGTGAGAAAAGAGATGTCGGTTTATTAATATTGTCTTTTGTTGATAAACCGTTGGAAGTAAGTATTTCTAAAGCATTACGAAAATCCTCAATCTTTTTTTCAAACACCTCTCGACTGTTTTCAAAAAGATTATCCAAATAGTTTACAATATAGATAGCCGCTTTAGGGACAGCATCCTTATATGTGGGAAACTTCTCTTTTGCTATTTTATCCCGATTACAATCTATACAACACTGATATTCATTGTAATACTCATCGTTTTGAATATTCACAACCATCTCTTTCATTCTGTTCTCCAAGTCACTACGCAAAGCATTAACCGCAAGATTTGGATTCTGCAGATACAACTCTTTATAATGGACAGTGTCGATAGGTTCGCCAAAACTTAAATAACAATCTGATAGCAATTCTGTTATTTCGGTATAATAGATGGCTACGGGAACTATCTTTACGCCTAAAGTAAAATCGTATTGTGCTTCGGTAGGTAAAACAATTCGTGGTGTAGCCTTTTGAATCGGGAGCAGAGATTGTTTTGGATTATGTCGTGCTTCGGGAAACAGAGCAATAGTATTATTTCTTTTCAGAATTTTCCCACAAATCTCAAAAATGGAACTGTTTTTCCGAAGATTATCTTTCCCGTCCCTAATTCTATATATCGGAACAATCCTCATCCCTCCCAAAATCCGGGCTATAAATCTCTTCTTGAAAATATCGGCTCTTGCAAGAAAAACCACCTGTTTTGTCTTCTTACTTGTATAAACTAACAGTAACGCATCGACAAGTGCATTTCGATGATTGGGAGTGAAAACAACAGGACTGCTCTTAGGGATATTTTCTTTTCCCGTTATCACGAACTTTCTGAAATTGATTCGCAATGCACTATTGACAGGAATCTGTGCTAATGTATATCTGAAATCGTAATTAAAAATCATATTTTTATATGGCTTAATCTGAACAAAGTTACTTTAAATGAAAAGAAAAACAAAAAGCCTTTTCAAATTTAATTTTTATTCGTTAGATTTGTAAAGCAAAAATTTATCATCATGTTTTTCTCCATAATTATACCTCTTTACAATCGTCCGCAAGAGATTGACGAATTGCTCGACAGCTTGACAAAGCAGACTAACAATCAGTTTGAAGTGATAGTAGTTGAAGACGGTTCGACAGAAAAAAGCGACTTTATTGTAGAAAAATATGGTTCGAAACTAAATTTAGTCTATTTTGAAAAGAGCAATTCCGGTCCGGGGCTGACAAGGAATGAGGGAGCAAAAAGAGCTAAAGGAGACTACTTAATATTTTTCGATTCGGATTGTATCATCCCACCAAATTATATTGAAAACACTTATAGATTTTTGCAAAACAGTTATACAGATGCATACGGCGGTCCCGATAGTGCAATGCCTACATTCACAACTGTACAGAAAGCAATAAACTACAGTATGACATCTTTTTTTACTACCGGCGGTATAAGAGGAGGACATAAATCGATGGACAGGTTTCATCCGCGTAGTTTCAACCTGGGAGTTTCAAAAGTAGCTTTCGAAGCATTGGACGGATATGGCAAAATGCGTTTTGGGGAAGATATCGACTTCAGCCTGCGACTTCTAAAGCAAGGATACACCACCTCGCTTATTCCGGAATCTTATGTTTATCACAAACGCAGAACAAATTTCAGACAATTCTTCAAGCAAGTTCACAACTCGGGAATTGCCCGTATAAACCTGCATCTTGCTCATCCCGGTTCTATGAAGCCGGTTCACACTCTTCCCGCTGCTTTTGTTATGGTGATGGCTCTCTCAATAATACTTTCATTATTTTATCTCCCGTTCTTGCTCCTTCCAATACTCTATAGCTTAGTTGTTTTTATGGATTCGCTGATAATTAACAAGTCGTTAAAAGTTGCATTTTACAGCATCGGTGCGGCATGGACTCAATTAGTTGGCTATGGAACAGGTTTTCTTTCGGCAGTGTGGAAACGATTAATTTTGAAAAAGGGGGAATTTAAGGCTTTTGAAAAAAAGTTCTACAAGTAACAAAGATAAATTAACGTGAGTTCGATGTGCGAAAAGCGACTGAATAGCATAAATTATAGATTTTCATTGCTGTCCGAAAAAAATAATATTGTATCGCCTGAATAGGCGAAATTTCCATAACCGAATGCAATTCCGATAATAATCGGGGGCAGATTGCGGTTATCAAAAAACATACAGACTCTGCATGAAAACCCTCGAATTTCTTCGGGACAAGCAATCCTTTATAAATACAGACCCTTCGGACTGAAAACTTAGAGCATTATTTGTACCGTAAGCTGCACTACGCTTGCATACGGTTATGAAAATTGGGCTTTCCAAGTCCTCTATCCCAAATAATTTCTGAAATCGTTTACTCAAAATCATTTCAGAATAAAATGAAAATGTTTATCTGACAGCAATAATAAAGATATTACTTGCTTATCAAATTTAGCCCA
Organism: Bacteroidota bacterium; assembly: GCA_041846575.1. Taxonomy (GTDB): domain Bacteria; phylum Bacteroidota; class Bacteroidia; order Bacteroidales; family Dysgonomonadaceae; genus JBGZFC01. The sequence goes on along the minus strand of JBGZFC010000050.1, from coordinate 33,794 downwards.
ACAAGAGAAATTACAAGAGAACAAAGAAAGAATAGTCGCCAAAAGGATATAGATTCTCCCAGAAACACGATGCCTGCAAGCACCGTAAACACAGCTCCTATTCCTCCCCAAACGGCATATCCGGTACCTACAGGAATAGCATTTTCACCACTAATAGCTTTGTAGAGCAGAAACATACTGATAGATACACTTATCAAAAAGGAGAAGAACCATAATATAGCTGTTTTTCCGGTGCTTTCTGATAAACGTTCTAAACTAAAGGCGAAGAGGGCTTCAAACAATCCTCCGACAATAAGAAATATCCAATTCATGAAATTAATTGCAAGGGAGATTAAATTATTATGACTTACAAAAATAGTATAGATTTTCGGGGAAAGCAATAATGTAGGAGGGTAAGTCAAAATAAAAAACAGACTTGCTCGAATATTTGTTTATAAACAAATATTATTGTGAGCAAGTCTGTTTATCAGATTACAATATTCCTACTTGATGATCATTTTCGATAAATATCACATCTCTGTTTTTAGCCAAATTTTGTATCTCTTCTACAGTTAACTTGGCTGCCAAGATAGTACTCATCAAAACTCTACAGTTTCTCAAGCCAAGAGATTCAATATCCGCACCTTCATTTATTATGATAATTACATCAAATTCTCCTTGCGAATTAGATTTCATCTCTGTCTGTAGTCCAAAGTCTATTTTATCCATAACGTTTAAATTTTTATACATTTATACCAAAGATACAATAAACTTTTCATATTAGGAACAATTTAACTATTGATACAAATACCATTTATGGTAGAAATCAGAATTATTATTCAAGTAATATGTTGACAATACATGGTCACAATTGATAAGACCAAGTCCTTTAGCTTCGCTGGCTGAATATGGATGACTGAAATAAGTTCCCAACAACAGTTGTTTCTTTACCCAATATATACCAACGTTGTTACTCCATCTTTGAATCAGCAATGCTGCAAGTCCTGCAACATGCGGGCAAGCCATGCTTGTTCCGCTCATTGTTGCAAAGCTATTGTTCAAATATGTTGATCTAATATTTACTCCGGGAGCCACACAGCCTACAGGATTCCATGGTAAAAATTTCTGCCCTCTTGAGGAGAACAAAGCTATGTTGTTATTACTATCAACAGCTCCAACAGCTATAGGACTTGTGCTCCACCATCCTTCTCTGGCTGAGTTCGCAGGTCCCCCAACCCATGGAAAAGATGTATCATTACCTGAGTTTCCGGCTGCACAAACCACAACAACACCATTTTGCTGGCATCTTAATATTGCATTAATATATGCTTGATAAGGAGCATAAGTACCTCCTAAACTCATACTTGCCACTTTAATACCATTATTAACACACCACTCCATTCCGGCAATTATTCTACTTGAACTTCCACTTCCATTGTTTCCTAAGACTTTTACAGCATAAAGTTGAGCACGGGGAGCTACACCAACAATTTGTCCATTATACTCTCTTGCCGCGATAATACCGGCACAATGAGTTCCGTGTCCATTGTAATCCATGTAACCCCCGGATTCGCTTGTGAAGTTTACTCCACCATAAACCCACAAATCCGGATGATTTTTGTCGATACCAGTATCCAAAACTGCTACTTTTACTCCATAACCATCATATCCTTTTGCCCATGCCTCAGGAGCTTTTACCATATTAATATTCCATGGAATAAAAGAAGCGTTTATTGCTAAAGTGTTTTCAAGCGTATCTGACGATTCTGTGGAATAATCTGCTTTTGGTGTACTTTTTTTGATATTTGCATCCAAAATAGAAGAGAAAACATCTAACATTGCTTTTTTATACCCATCATGGAAATTACCCTCTCCCGCTTGCGAGAGACCTTTCTCTTGAAATGAGCCTCCACTTAGTTTTGAGAAATGTTTTTCCAACAACTTATTATGATTGAAAGGTAAAAATTCAGCCTCGGGTACTGTCTTATCGCCTTCAATCGTGTTTTTGACTTCAAAACCCAGTGATGAATCAACGGCTTCATAAGAATCTAACAACGTATCCTCTTTGCCAACTTTTGATTTTGTAAGTCGTTGTTTAGACTTCATAGCTACCTCTAATTTAGCCATCTCCTCCTCGTTGATATAAACCTCCGGCTGATAATTGGGGTCAAAACCTTCCGGTTGCATACCGAGAGCAAACATTTCCACATCTTCCTCAACTGCCAAAACTCCTTTTTGCGTAGCGAGTTTTTTCGCACTATCTTTGGTCATTTCAAGTACCGAAACACCTAATTTTTCAAAGTGTAAAACATCATTTTTTGAAGCAGGTTTTTCGGCTGCCATAAAAGAAACACCTTCTTTTACATTTGCTTGAGTTACTCCCAATAATTTTACTGCAGCTCCTCTACTTACATTGCTTTCGGTGTAAGTTACTAAATACTTTTTGTTTTGTGTTGTCATAATGATTAATTTTTTTGTTTACTACTCGTTTGGCTTTTCGTTTACGCCCTGTTTTTAATGGTTTCTAGACTCCATTTTAATTAAAAGACATCAGATAGTATATTCATTTATTGACACTTATTATTATAAAAATTCTCCTTTTCGGGTTGTTTTTGTTACAAACGCCACAAAAATGTTTTAAGTCAATAAATACACTTGAAAAAGTAATAATTAATTAATGTAAATTAGAGCAGAAACTTATTGTATAAGAATAATAATCCAACCAAAATAAAATTTGTATTCTTCAACAATACTTGCAATTTCTCGCATTGATTTCTGTCGCAATCACATTGATTTTTTTACTTTTATAAATCCAACACTGCAAACATAAGTTGTTTTTCGTGCAAATTTTAGGACTTTTTGAGCAGATTTTAGGACAAGCCACGCATTAACATTTGCCAAATTAGGACAAAATACGCATTTTTTGTTTGTAAGAATCTATTTTTAAACAATTTAAAAGTTATATCTTTGAAAAATAAAAATCAAGAATTTAAGTGGATTTTTTTATCAAAAATAGATACCAATAATAAGATTTCACCCTATTTTTCCATAAAAATAAATCAAAATACAGGCAGTTTACAACAAAGAAACATACTAAACAATCCCTATTTATCACTTTAAAATCTCATTTTATTAACTTTTAATAGTCTATTTGTTTGCCCATAACCCGATTATACCTATTTTTACGGTTGCATTTAAAAAAACAAGAAAATAAAATGAGATTTCAAGTAAAAACAGTTTTCTTTTTGGCTTTTGTCTTTTTGTTAGGACAAAATGCTGTATCGCAAAACAATATTATAGACGAAATAGTGTGGGTTGTGGGCGATGAGGCTATTTTAAAATCGGAAGTTGAGGAGTATCGCAAAGAGATTCTGATGCAAAACCAAAGGATTGATGGCGATCCATATTGCTTTATTCCGGAGCAAATGGCTGTAAACAAGCTATTTCTCGACCAGGCAAAACTTGACAGTATAGAGATACAAGAATCTACTGTGAATAGAATGTTGGATTATTACATTAAAGAATATGTTTCATCTGTTGGTTCCGAAGCAAGATTAGAGGAGTATTTCGGTAAAAGCATGCGTAAAATACGCGAAGATTTACGCACACAAATACGAGAACAACAACTTATACAAGGAGTTCAAGACAAACATTTCGGTTCGGTTTCGCTTACTCCTTCCGAAATAAGAAAGTTTTACACCTCTCTTCCGCAAGACAGTTTACCTTTTATTCCCACTACTTTGGAAGTACAAATTATTACGAACGAACCCAAAATTCCACTGTCCGAAATAGATGCGGTAAAAACTCGATTGCGAGAATATACAGACGAAATAAACAGCGGAGAGCGTAGTTTCTCAACGTTAGCCCTACTATATTCGGAAGACCCTTCTGCCGTGAAAGGAGGAGAATTGGGCTTTATGAACCGTGCAGGATTTGTACAAGAATTCTCTGATGTCGCTTTTGCTCTTTCCGACCCCAAAAAGGTTTCGAACATAGTAGAAACCGAATACGGATTCCATATCATCCAATTAATTGAAAGAAAAGGAGATATGGCAAACTTCAGACACATTTTGCTAAAACCGAGGATACCCCAGGAAGAGTTGGATTCGGCTATGGTAAGACTCGACTCTATACGCTTAAATATAGAAAACAAGAGGTTTTCATTTGATGAGGCAGCAACTTTGCTCTCTGCCGACAAAGATACTCGCAACAACAAAGGAATCATGGTAAACTTCCATCAACGTTCACAAAATGCCGGAACACCTCGTTTCGAACTAAATGAATTGAACCAGGATATTGCTAAAATAGCCGGAGATATGAAAGTTGGAGAGGTGTCCAAACCATTCATAATGCGAAACGAAAAAGGCAAACAGGTTGTTGCAATAGTGAAAATAACCAATAGAAACGAAGGACATAAGGCAAATATCAATAACGATTATCAAATTATCAAATCGATGGCGGAGAGTGCCAAACGACAAGAGATGATGGACAAATGGTTGCAGAAGAAGATAGAGACAACCTATGTACGAATCGACCCCGACTGGAAAGGTTGCGACTTTAAATATTCCGGTTGGATAAAATAAACTGTATCGTTATTAATGTTAAAATGAAAAACAGAATATTTGCATCATTAAAATCAATTAGCACGATCTTGTCGAGTGTGCTTTTTGTAATCTATATGACAGCAAATACACAACTTCCGCCCGACAATCAAAGCACAAGCAATACAAAAATCATCACTCTCATACAAGCAGATGAATTGCAGGGTATAAAAGAAGAGGATGCACAAATATTAAGGGGGAATGTAGTGCTTTTTCATCAAGGAGCATACATGTATTGTGATAGTGCGTATCGATATATGTCAGAAAATTCTTTCGAGGCTTTTGGTAATGTGCGAATGGAGCAAGGAGACTCAATCTTCGTTTATGGCGATTATCTCTATTACGACGGAAATACCCGATTGGCACAATTACGTTACAATATACGCATGGAAGACAAGTATTCCACTCTGTTTACAGACAGTTTGAACTACGACCGCGTTGCAAATATCGGATACTACTTCGAAGGTGGCATGATTGTGGATGATCGTAACGAACTCACATCATACTGGGGACAATACAGCCCTGACACAAAAGATGCTCTTTTTAGCGACAGCGTAAAACTGGTAAACGAACAATACATAATTTACGCCGACACATTAAAATATAATACGGAGACACAAATAGCCAATATTTTAGGTCCATCGACTATTGTCTCCGATAGTGGATTTATTTACACCACAAACGGTTGGTACAACACCGTAACCGACGATGCAGAACTATACAATCGCTCTGAAATTTACAGTAAAGACGGAACAAAAGTTCTTGTCGGCGACACCATATTATACAACCGCCAAACGGGCAATGGAAAAGCTTTTGGAAGAATACATTTACAAGATTTCGAGCGAAAAGCAATCTTAAAAGGTAATTATGCAACCTACAACGAAAAATCGGAAGTTGGAATGGCTACTGATAAAGCTTACGTAATAGAGTATTCGCAAAAGGATTCTCTTTTCCTTCACGGAGACACATTAAGATTAATGCCTGACTCAATATACAAGAATATCATCGCATATCACAATGTCAGATTTTTCAGAACCGACATACAAGGTATTTGCGACTCAACGACTTATGTACAAAGAGATTCAATACTTTATATGATTGATAATCCGGTAATATGGAATAAAAACAATCAGGTATTCGGAAATATTATCGAGATACACATGAACGACAGCACAATAGATAAAGTTGTTGTAAAAGATTATGCATTTGCAATCCAAGACAGACAAAGCGAAACACAATACAATCAAATAAGCGGGAAACAGCTTACGGCAAACTTCAATAATAACGAACTAAGATATGTACTCGTTGAAGGAAGTGCCGAGTCAATTTATTATCTTGTTGAAGAAGATAATACAATGATTGGTCTTAACAGAACTCAAAGCCCATATTTATCGGTAGATATTATGGATGATGAAGTTCAAAAAATAAAATTCTGGCCCACAACAACAGCCTCTACCACTCCACTGTCGAAACTAAAATCGGGAGAAGATAGATTAAAAGGATTTGTCTGGCTAAATTATTTAAGACCTATTGATAAAAACGATATCTTCCGCTCAAACAGTCGTCAAAGTAACGATACCCCGACACCTCCGAGAAAGTTTTCGAGAGAGGAGACCACAGAGTAATAACGCGCAACAAAATAATTTTGTAGTTCGTAATAATATCTTTAAATTTGTAGTTAACTTCAAGGCAAAATACAACACGAAAGGATTCACTCAATAACGAAAAAAGACTTTGCGAGTTTTGCAGACTTTGCGTGAAACAATTACCAAATCCAAAATCTACAATCGTAAATAAAAAAGCCTTGATTCTTGCGTCTTGCATTTAAAAAATGAACAATTAAACAACAAAACAAAATGGGAATATTCTTTTTTTATAACAATCGTAAACCTCGAAAATTCAACTATAAACCCATTCTTTTCGATGCGGAAGAGGAAGAACGAAAATCTCGTCTGGAAAAACGAATCAGAGAAATAAAAAGAGAGATGAATATAGAGGTTGAAGAAGAGACAACCACACAAAAAAAAGATTTTAAAGAAGCCTTCTTAGCCGAATCGAAACATCTGAAAAAGAGAAAAGCTCGTGAAGCTGATGGAGACAAACCCTTTTTCACGAACAACACCTCTCTCGTTTTAATAATTATAGTTCTTTGTGTACTATTTTATTTCCTTTTCTTGAGATAAAGCATGACCGATATTATACAACTATTACCTGATTCAATCGCAAACCAAATTGCAGCAGGGGAAGTAATTCAACGACCTGCATCGGTGGTAAAAGAGTTAGTAGAAAATGCCATTGATGCCAAAGCCACAAACATACAAATAATAATAAAAGATGCCGGACGCACACTTATCCAAATTATCGATAACGGCAAAGGGATGAGTGCTACTGATGCCCGAATGGCTTTTGAGCGACATGCTACATCAAAAATAAAAACAGCCGATGATCTTTTCAGCCTTCATACCATGGGGTTTAGAGGCGAAGCTCTGGCATCAATTGCGGCAATTGCTCATATCGAACTAAAGAGCAAAAGAGTAGAGGATGAAATAGGTACATACATAGAGATAAAAGGTTCTATTTTTGAAAAACAAGAGGTTGTCTCCTGTGCTGCAGGAACAAGCATCTCTGTCAAAAACATTTTCTATAATGTCCCTGCAAGACGCAAATTTCTAAAATCGAACGAGGTTGAGCGACGCAATATTTTTACCGAAATAGAGAGAATTGCATTGGTGAATCCGAATATTGAATTCACTCTAATAGAGAACGATATACAGACATTGCATCTGCCTATCTCAAATTTGCGACAACGCATTCTGCATTTGGAAGGAAAAAATGTAAACCAACAGCTAATAGAGGTTGAGGAAGATACCGGCTTAGCAAAAATTTACGGATATATTGCCGACCCGCAATATGCCAAAAAGAGCAGAGCTAAACAATTTTTCTTTGTAAACAACAGATATATCAGACATCCCTATTTCCATAGGGCAATAATGACTGCATACGAGCCTTTGATTGCTCCAAATGATAATCCAAACTATTTTATCTATTTCGAAGTAAATCCGGAGACGATAGATGTAAATATACATCCTACCAAAACAGAGGTAAAATTTGAAAATGAACAAGCTCTCTGGCAAATTCTTATGGTTACTACAAAAGAGTCTTTGGGAAGATTTAACGCGGTGCCAAGCATAGATTTTGATACTGTCGATGCACCCGAAATTCCGATTTTTGACCCATCGAAAAAACCTTCGATGCCAAAAATTAATCTAAATCCGAATTACAATCCGTTCGGAACAAGTCAGAAAAAAGAACGTCCAACTTTTGATTGGGAAACTCTCTACAAAGGATTTAAACAAGAGAAAGATAGCCAACCGACTACTCAACCGGAAGAGATACAAACCGATATTTTTTCCTCCGAGGAGAGTAACGGCGACATTCATCACACCTCGCCGATACACTACCAATATAAACAAAAATATATACTCACATCCATAAAATCGGGATTGATGATTATCGACCAACGTCGCGCGCATATTCGCATATTATTTGAGCGCTTTATAAAAAGAATACAAGACAGAAAAGGTGCATCGCAACGATTACTGTTTCCCGATATGTTGGAATTTAACAACGAAGAAGCGATTACTCTCAATTTAATATTGGACGATTTGGAAGCGTTGGGATTCGAAATAAATGATATGGGAAACAACTCGTATGCAGTGCATGCCATTCCTTCGGAGATAAACAACTGCAATCCGACGTCTCTTATAAAAAAAGTGATTGACAACAGTATGGATACCGGAATGGATGCCAAAACCGAAATCAGAGAGTCTCTTGCGCTGTCAATGGCTAACTTTGCAGCAATTCCATCGGAAAAGGCTCTAACGGAAGAGGAGATATTACTATTGGTTAGCGAACTGTTTGCATGCAAAATAACAAATCACACTCCCGATGGAAAAACCATAATTTCGGTTATTACAGACGAAGAGATAGAGAAGAAGATGAAATAGGTATAAACTTAAGTAACATCCTTTATATATATGTAATTGCTTTTCGCAACACACATATATATTAAAAAATATTACTATCGCATACATTACAAAATATTATATAACTTTGCACCATATTTTAATATTAATAATTATAAATCATGAGAAAATTATCCATCCTTTTAATGTCAGTGCTTATTTTCGTGGCATGCGATAATAACAGCTACAAAATTACAGGTGAAGTTAAAAACCAAAATCTTGACGGAAAGAAAGTATATCTTTTAAAACCAACCGGCGAAAATAATGTTTATGAAAAAACAGACTCTGTAATAATAGAAAACAACTCTTTTACCTTTGAAGGTGTTGTGGACTCCCTAATATCGGTACAAGCCGTGTTGGTTGAAGGTGAAGAGTATAATGCAATTCACAAACCGGTAGCATATAACAGAATGCTTGTAGTTGAGCCGGGCAATTTCAAATTTGTCTTAGATACTGCTGTATGCACGGTAAGTGCGGAAGGTAAAAACGGTGGATGGAACACCAGATTCAACACTGTAAAAGAAAAATATAAAACTTTTTTCGATGAAGCTAATAAGATAGCCGACTTGGAAGTGGAAAATCAAAATAATGGAACTCTCACCGATTCACTAAGAGTAGAATTAGATAACGCAAGGGATAAACTGTATGAAGATTTTGAGACATTCATGTTCGACTTTATCAAAACAAACATCGCAAATCCATTGGGAGAATATCTGTTCTTTAACCAAAATTTTTCTTATGAACAATATGAAGAGATATTAGCTCAAGCAAACGAAAGTTTTAAATCGACAGAGAAAGTAAAATCCATCATTGAAGCAATAGACAGATACAACAAGGTAAAAGTAGGAGAAAAGTATATTGATTTCACAATGAAAGATACAAAAGACAAAGAGATTTCACTATCTCAATTCGTAGGAAAAGGCAATGTAGTCTTGGTTGATTTTTGGGCTTCATGGTGTGGACCATGCATGAGAGAACTCCCGAATTTAGTAGCTACATATAACAAATACAAAGCAAAAGGATTGGAAATAGTAGGCGTTTCATTGGATAATGATAAGGAAAAATGGATAAATACAATTAAAGATTCCAACATGACTTGGGCACAAATGTCTGAACTTAAAGGATGGGAAACTTCAGTAGTGGAAACTTATGCATTCAGATATATACCATACACAGTGTTGATAGATGCTGACGGTACCATTATTGCCCGAGATATAACAGGCGAAGACTTAAATAAGAAATTATCGGAAATTTTCGGAGAATAATCATTATCCGTATTTTCTATTTTACAGACGCAAGTCTCCCAAAGCTACTTGCGTCTGTATTTTTTATAACACTAGTATCAAATAATTTTTTAGTTTGCAAAATTATTAATTATTTTTGCAGAAAAGATTATCTAATGCGGATGTTACGAAGAAAAATATTACTACTAACTCTGTTGGCAATTGCATGTTTCTTTACAAACGGAACATTGCTTGCACAAAAAAAACAGTTTACCGTCGTAATAGACCCGGGACACGGAGGTAAAGACCCTGGCGCAATAGGCTCTAATTCAAAAGAAAAAGATATAGTTTTATCTGTAGGTAAAACCCTTGGCAATTTGATTGAAAAAAACCATCCCGATGTAAAAGTTAAATACACGAGAAACAGCGATCATTTTGTGACTCTAAATAGAAGAGCTGATATTGCAAATAAAGCCCATGCCGATCTTTTTATATCGCTGCATTGCAACGCATTAGACAGAAAAAGAACATCACCGCAAGGTGTTGAGACTTTCGTTTTGGGATTACATAGAAGCAAGGATAACCTTGACGTAGCAAAAACAGAAAATGCCGTAATTTTCTACGAAGAAGATTATTCTACCAAATATGGAGGATTCAATCCGAATGAAACAGAGTCATATATCATCTTTGAATATATGTCGGGGCAATATCTGCAACAAAGCATTAATTTTGCGACATTGGTACAAGACAAACTTGTCAGAAACTCAAAACGTACAAACAGAAATGTACGACAAGCAGGATTCTTAGTGTTGAGAGAAGTAGCAATGCCTAGCGTTTTAGTGGAGTTGGGGTATATCTCGAACAGAAACGATGAAAACTATCTAATGAGCAGCACAGGGCAACAATCACTGGCTAACTCTATATATTTAGCGTTTAATGAATATAAAAGAGATTACGACAAAAAGAATCACATCCTAACAAATGTATCAAAAAAAGATAATGTAATTGCCTCTAATAAATCACAAAGTGGCGAAACAGAATACAAAGTGCAATTTTTAATTTCACAAAAAAAATTAGAAGGTAACTCGCAACATTTCAAAGGTCTATCACCCGTTGATTTTTATATTGACGGCTCAACCTACAAATACACATACGGCAACACAAGCAGACCTGAAGAAATTGAAGCAATACTAAAACAGGTGCGAGAACTATTTAAAGATGCATTTATAGTTGAATTTAAGAACGGAAAAAGAGTAAAATGAAAAAATCTACCTTAACTCGTAATTTTTGGATAGGAGTATCATGTATCGTTGCAATAATGATGATATATTTTGGGCTTAACTTTCTAAAAGGAAAAAATATATTCAAAAAACAAAATACATACGTAGCAATTTTTGAAAATGTCGAAGGTCTGAACGTATCTTCTCCTATATTTGTAAATGGCTTTAAAATTGGCATCATTAAATCAATATCGATTCACAAACAAAATCCTATTTCGTTTGCTGTTGTTTTCGATTTAGTAGGCTCATACAAAATACCGAAAGGCAGCGAAATTAGCTATGGCGCAGACTTTTTAGGAGCATCAACGGCAAATCTAATTATCAGTGATAACACAACCGAATTTTATCAACCCGGAGATACAATACAAGGAGTACAAAAGGAAGGAATGATGACCAGTGCAGAAAAATTAATGCCGAAAGCTGAATCCATTCTTATACAATTAGACTCGGGCTTACTGGCTATGAACAAATTGTTCTCCGATCCGAAATTACAGGAGTCGCTAAAAGGGATGAATTCATTGATAAATGAATTAAACCAAACTAGCAAACAAGCTAATCAAGCAGTGACTACAATTAATAAAGATCTGCCTGCAATTACTCAAAATATAAATAGTTTATCCAATAACTTAAATGAGATAACAACTGAGATTAATGCCGCTGATTTGAAAAAAACATTAGAATCATTAGATATTGTGGTTGAAAATTTAAAAACCCTTTCCGAACAATTAAACAGCACAAACAGTACTGCCGGATTACTTTTAAACAATACAGAAATACACGATAGTCTGACAAATACAATAAATACAGTAACAAAATTGATAGAAGATATAAGGCAAGATCCCAAAAAATATTTAACGGTAAAAGTTTCTCTTTTCTGATTTTTATTTTGAGAAACAAGACACAAGAATCAAGACGGAAATAATCCTTTTTATTACTATTTCCGATTTCGGATTTATGATTTATCGGGCAATTGGGTTTAAACCCACATTGCCCTTATATTTCATTATGCACAATACAGATTACAACCGGAATGTACTTTTTTCATAACCATAAAGCTACGGAATAGCAAAATATTTGTAGCCACGTTCAATTATTGTATTCTGAAAGCATAAAGTAGCAAAATATTTTTTAGAAAACAAATAAACTTTCGCAAAGTCGATATTTCAAATTCCTCCGACAAGAATAAGCAGGGTTACAAACAAAACGCTTATATAGAATGATTCTAAATATTGCAAGAATAAAAAAACAGTTCAAAACTATTTGACTGTTTGGCATTAAGTAAAAAAAAACGAAATATTTTTCTATTTTACACGATAAAAAAGTTCCAAATACAGCAGGCTAATTATCAAGCAATTACAAAACGGCAAAACTCAACAATCAGGTGTAAATCAACAATTTACACATACAACATTGATAATTAAGCACATTTTTTTTAATTATCAACAGAAGAAAAAAACTATTTTGCATTGTCATTTTTTTTATCGAATTTTGTACAACCTAAAAAAACAAACTACAGAAAATCTTAAACCATTTTCTCATAAGAAATGAATAAAAACTCTGACTATAATATTTTGTGGAACGACTGCTTGGATGTAATTCGGGACATAATCCCCGAAGCTGCGTTTAATACGTGGTTTAAGCCAATCGTTCCATTAAAATATGCAGACAATGTTTTTACCATTGAAGTACCAAGTCAGTTTTTCTATGAATATTTGGAAGATAAATATGTAGATTTGCTTCAGAAAACACTCTATAGAGTAGTTGGAGAAGGTACAATTCTCAACTATCGTATCTTGGTTGAAACCGAAAACAATACGGCAGTAATGTTACCCGGCGAGCCCATGCACTCGGTTATCGACAAAAAAGACCATGCAAAAATATTGCACAAAATACCAAATCCGTTTGATGAGCCTAAAATTGCCAATTTCAACTCACAAATAAACACCAAGTACACTTTCGACAACTTCTTTGAAGGAGACAGCAACCGATTGGCACGTACTGCCGCCGAGGCAGTGAGCATAAACCCGGCAAAAACATCCTTCAATCCGCTGTTTGTACATGGAAATTCGGGTGTAGGCAAAACTCACATGTGCCATGCCATAGGGTCAAGAATTTTAGATTTGTATCCCGACAAAAAAGTATTGTACATTACGGCTCACCTTTTCAAAGTGCAATATACAGACGCAAGCAGACACAACACGGTAAACGATTTCATCAATTTTTACCAAAATGTTGACGTACTGATTATCGATGATATTCAAGAACTGTCGGGATTGGAAAAAACACAAAACACATTTTTTCATATCTTCAACCATCTGCACCAAAACAACAAACAGCTCATAATGACTTCCGACTGCCCTCCGACAGAGATGCAGGGTGTAGAAGAGCGTCTTCTTACAAGATTTCGTTGGGGATTATCGGCAAAATTGGAAAAACCCGATTTGGAGTTACGCAAAAAAATTCTGAAACACAAAATAATGACAGACGGATTATCCATTTCGGATAATGTAGTCGATTTTATTGCCGAAAACGTAACCGAAAATGCACGAGATTTGGAAGGAATTATCGTTTCATTAATGGCGCATTCCATAATCAACAATAAAGAGGTAGATTTGAATCTGGCTCGTAGGGTTATGGAGCAAAACATCAAATTTGAGAAAAAGAAAATTACGGTTAAACGTATTCAAGATACAGTTTCCAAATTTTTTAATATAAAACAGGAACTCATCCAATCAACATCAAGAAAAAGAGAGATTGTGCAGGCAAGACAAGTAACGATGTATTTTATCAAAAAATATACCGAACTGTCTCTTTCTCAAATCGGTGCACAGGTTGGAAATAGAAATCATGCTACCGTACTTCACGCTTTCAATACGGTAAAAGATTTGGTGGAAGTTGACAAGAGTTTCAGAATAGACATTGAAGAAATCGAAAAGATGTTAACATCTTGATATTACGCCTTTTTTGCCGAAAATATTCCGAAAAAAATCCTAACTTTGCTTCAGCAATGAAGTATTTCCGTTTTAAATATATTCTGCTAAGCACAATTTGGTTGCTTTGCCTTCTGAGTCCTGCTCAAAAGAGTACGAAAATAGCCGTAATAAACGATATACATTACTTTTCGGACAAACTTGCTGCAACAGAGAAAGCCAAAGAAAACTACACACTACACACAGGCAGAGATATAGATATACTACACGAGGTTCTCGACACCGTAATAGCAAGAATTTTATTAGCAAACCCCGATGTATTGCTGATAGTAGGAGATATAACAAATCACGGCGAACGACAAAGTCATATCGATTTTATAGAGAAAATGCAGAAAATAAGAGATGCGAATATCTCTATTTTCGTCGTTCCCGGCAATCACGATATTAATATTCCAAACACGAAAGAGTATAACGATAACGAATTTTTAGATACCGAAACTGTCTCGGCAAGCGAATTTGCCGAGCTATATGCAGATTTCGGATACAATTCGGCTATAAGCAGAGATACGGCATCGCTGAGCTATCTCGCAAAGATAAACGACCAAACTTATCTTATCTGCTTTGACACAAACCTATACGACAAACACAAAACAAACTCCATATCTGCCGGCAAAATCAAGACCGAGACGTTACATTGGGCTTTAGAAATTTTGAAAAAAGCCAAACAAGAGAACATTAATGTTATCGCTATGATGCACCATGGTTTGGTAGAGCATATTGTGGGACAAAGCATGTTTTTCCCGGCATATTTAATTGAGGATTGGCAAGCTAATGCACAAATAGTTGCCGATGCAGGCATAAGAGCTGTCTTTACAGGTCATTTCCATGCCAATGATGCCACATCTTACACTTCGCCGACAGGAAACACCATTACCGATATTGAAACGGCAGGAATCGGGCATTTCCCATTTTCGTATAGAATTATCGAACTTAATGACAATCAATTAAAAATAAATACTTATTCGATTAATTCAATCGCTTCACAACCGGATTTGGCACAAATACATCGCGAAAAATTACATGCGAAAATGCTGACATTCGCTAAGAATCGACTTAAAAGCATTTTTGAAAAGTTAGACCCCGATATAGAAAATTTTTTGGTAAGCCTTGCTTCACAAATGGCTCTTTTGCACGCCATAGGCGATGAAGTACCTGACGAAGATATGAAAAAAGAGATTGAAGCTCTATCGCAACTGTTTGATAATGATTATATCAACAACGATTTTTCTCTCGATTTTCCTCCGGAAGATAACAATCTGACAATCAAATGGAAGAACTGATAAATAAAAAAAACTCTCTTCTGTTATGCAAAGAGCAAAACAGAATTGAAGCCGGCTGCGATGAAGCAGGACGCGGTTGTTTGGCAGGTCCGGTATTTGCGGCAGCAGTAATTTTACCAGATAATTTTTACCATGAAAAGTTGAACGATTCAAAGCAACTATCGGAAAAAGATAGAGAAGAGTTGCGGATTTATATAGAAAAGAATGCTCTCAGCTATGCAGTTGCAACATGTTCCATTCAGGAAATAGATGAACTGAATATTTTGTGGGCATCGGTAAAAGCTATGCACAAAGCATTGGATAAGTTAACTGTAAGACCGGAATATATTTTGGTTGACGGCAACAAATTTCGTCCGTACAACGATATTCCGCACAGTTGTATAATAAAAGGCGATGCAACATATATGTCGATTGCAGCAGCATCAATCTTGGCAAAAACTTATCGCGACAAGTATATGGAAGAGATTCATGCCGAATATCCCGTTTACTTATGGAATAAAAACAGAGGTTACGCGACAAAGGCACATCGTGAAGCAATCAGAGTACACGGAATAACCTCGCATCACAGGCAAAGTTTCACACTTTTAGATAATCAGTTGGAGCTTGATTTTGAAACAGATTAACTACTGAGATTATGCCATTTTTATCTCAAACGTAAACTTAATATCTGACTCACATCCCAAACTCTCTTTAAAGTTACTCAATCCCGACGAAACAATCGAATTGGAAGAAGAGGGACCAATATCAACTATCTCTAAACCGTGTTGGACGTAGTAATTAAAGATTTTGAGAGCTAAATAGTTCATCGGATTTTGTTGGTCATAATCGGGATGATGCCCCCAATAGATAATTTGCACCACTTTTTCGGAAAGGCGATACACAATGGCAGAAGCAACATTTTGTCCATCTTGCGAAGTCAAAAGAAAAGTGTCTATCGGAATTATTTTCGATACATCTCTTACATCGTCAAGCGACAACATCAATCTGTAACCTTTATGTTCCCTATTTTGCTTAATAATAGAGTATGTTTCGGAGAAATCCGAGTCGTCATTTGCACGAAAAACAAAGTCGTGTTTGATACTTTTGTTATAGTTTTTTCGAGCCGCATGAGTAAAATCGGAAAAAAAAGAGTCCTCAGTTCTGTTTTTTACACTTATATAATGATTTACATCAATATATTTCACATAAAATCCATTAACTAATAAAGCATTAGCAATTTTACTTAAAATAGTTTTACCATATAGCAAAGGCGGCATAATGACAGTACATATCCGGATTTGATTATCAATAAGATAGTTTTTTAGCAGCAAAACAGACTCATTCAGCACATCAGACGAAGGTTCTTTCCCGATTATATCGAACCCTCCAAACGGTGCGGAAAAGTGCGATACCAAATTTGCTACATTTTCTCCCAACACCAAACCTAAACGCGGTGTATCGTTTTTTGTAAAAATCAGATAGTGAATTTCTTCACATTTGTATCTGTTCAGTTCCACAAAAAGAGAACTGTTATAGGGATGAAAATGGCTCTTTCGGGACAAAGAATCATATTCTTGATAATTTTCACAACGAACAATCTGCATTATTTTACTCTGTTTTATACTTTATGAAATCTTCGTACTCTCTTATGTAATCGGACTCATCGTACAACTGCGAAGCTATTACGAAGCAAACGGCTCCGGATGAAAAATTTTTCTGCTGACTCCAAATGCCCGGAACAACAAGTAATGCTTTATTTGGCAGATTCAACATGACGGTTTTTTGTTTTTTTCCGTCATCGAGTAGCACTTCAAAGCTGCCGCAAACGGCTACAAGCAACTGCTGAAGCTCTTTGTGAGCATGCGCTCCTCTCGACTCTCCGCCCGGAATATCGTAAGTGTAAAAGACTCTTGGCATATCCGACAATACCGACCGATTATTCTCTAAAACAGTAATATTGCCTTGTCGATTAACTATTTTATCTAACTCTATAATCTTGCAATCGTCAACAGAACTATTTCTCATTTTTTATTCTTTTAAAATCGGTAAACGAATAGATATAGTCTTTTTCATCATAAAACATCGAAGCCAAAACCAACGCAACTGAATTGGTAGAAAAATTATCAAGTTTACGCCAAGTCAATTTTGGGATAAACAGAGCATTATCGGCTCTATTCAATAAAAACTTCTGCTCTCCTACTCCATCATAAATTATCACTTCAAAACTGCCCGACAGTGCAACAATCAACTCCATATTCTCGTGATATGCATGCCCGCTACGCTCGGCTCCTCCCGGAACATCGCTAATCCAATACACTCTGTTTATTTTGAACGGAGCATCGGTACACTCTTCAATTACGGAAAGGTTGCCACGCGGATCCGGAATTTTACTCAGTGATATTATTCTGGGTTCATCTTGCATAATATCGGTTTTTCTCAAAATCTCCATCTTAAATAAGAATAGATATCGGTTCGGCTATTCCCGTTAATCAGCTCGGTGCCTGACCCAATTGTTTCTCTGTTAAAATAACGTGTGTGTCCGCATTTTATTGAAAACGACAATTTATTTGTAATATTGCATCTTGCCGAAAGAGCCAATCTGATGCCTTTGCCGTAAAATGAAGGCATATAAAACGAAGATAAAATATTTTTTTCATACGAAAATAGTCGCACGCTATACGAATCGGCATTGAAATATCCAAAGAAGAAGTCTCCCGTTATATTTTTTGAGCCTCTGTAACCTATATTTTGAGACACCATAAAACCCTTTTCCGTTGCAAAATAATTCCGGTTATACATTGCTCCATCTATAGTGGTTATGAAATTCCATGTATTTTTCACGGTATTGTTATACCTTAATCTAAGCTTTTGAACGGTATAAGGTAGAACTCTTGCTACTTTATCGTCGGGCAAAGTAAAATTTTTTTCCATCTGCTTATATCGATAACGAATTTCAATATTAGACTTATTATGGATAGAGTAACTTCCTGACAGATAGAAATCCGACCCTTTTGAAGGAGTATCAACGGAATATTTGAGCCAAGGAAATTTGAAAAAATCGATATAAGACGTTATAGATACATTTCTAAACGGATTGAACGTTGTGCCTACATAAAAACCTTGCTCGTTTTGTACTCGGTTGCTTTCGGAAAACGTCCGTGCATGCAAGGCATTGTATGTTATCGGAAGATAACGCCACTTGGCAAAGATTGCAAATTCGGACGAGGGCGAATATTGCACCATATTGGTAGTGGCTGTTGCTCCGTTTTTAGCCCGAGCAGTTTCGCCTCCAAAAACAAAATCGTTCCACCTATAAGAGTAGTCAATACTTGCATTAAAGTTTGATTTATCTCGCAAGTAATAATGGTTATATATTCTGTAAGTCGGATTTAACGGCTTATCATAAACATGGTACACAGCGTTTAGTCCGATTTGTAAATCCCGAAAACGATACTTGGCTCTTGCCCCGACAACTTGCTCACGGGCATTATTCTTTTTAGCCAACTCGCCCAATGTCCTGTGATAACCATCTGTTTTGAATGAAGTTATCTCATTTTCTTTTGATAAGTTAGCATCAAATCTTTTATTCGAATAGAACACTGTTAAATCAACATTTTTTACTTCCACAACAACTGCTCCGCCTCTGTAGAAACCGTATTCTGCGGTTGAGAAGTGTCGCTTAGGTCCTTGCGAATTACGAACGATATTATTTATCGCCCATGCTTTGGATAACATAAAATCGTTGTTTAATATCAATCCTTGTCCAAATGACAACCGATAATCGCCTACAGCTAATGTTTTGACAACACCCATATCCTTCAAAACAAAGTGAAATCCATAATGATCATATCCTTTCTGATATCCCTGCTTAAAAAAAGGTTCGCCAGCATCTTTTTCGCCTACGACACCCATTTGCACTTTATCTTGATATTTGAAAGAGTATTTGAATGAATTGTAAAAATCCTCACCTTGATATTTTCTGTTGGGATATTGCTCTAAAACACTGTCGGGAAACTCGCCGTATCCGGCTCTTTTGTTCAGCGTTTTGTCAAGCCTGAAATTGATTTCGTGTTTTCCGTACTTTGCAATGTCTTCAACCGTCAACTTCCTTTTCTCCATTTCTCCTGCGTAGAAAAACGGCAAAATCAACTCTACAGTATTGTAGTCCAAAAGAGGTACGTTTCTCAACTCAAAAACGGTATAAACAGGACGATTTTTTTCCAAAAAACTGATAATACTTTGCGATTGGTCAACTGATAGAAATGGTATTTTCTCGATATCACTCAATGTTAGCGTATTCAAATTTAAGGGACTATTCTCTAATGAAACTAACTCTTCATATATATTATCAATCATAAAGTTTTCTGTGCCCGAGTCATCATCAGCCATATCTTCAGCCATTTGTTCTAAATAGGCTCTCCAATCATTCTGTTGCGAGAAACTATTCACAAAGCAACAAAATGAAAATAATAAGAAGAAAAATGCAATTTTAGTCTTCATGTAATTCTCTCCTTTCCGATATAAATATTTACAAATATAATAAATTTTAATCAATCTTTTAAATTTATGTTTAGATTTTAAATAAATAAAATCTTTTTCTCTTTCTAAAATTTACGATAAATTGTAACTTTGGAACCGTATTACAGACCTAAAACCCTCTTTCTATGGTTTTAAATTATATTTGGATTGCTTTTTTCGTTATTGCCTTTGTTGTGGCTCTGGTAAAACTCATATTCTTTGGCGACACAACAATTTTTACCGAAATAATGAACTCTACATTCGGCACAGCAAAACTCGGATTTGAAATTTCACTCGGACTCACAGGCGTACTCTCGCTATGGATGGGCGTGATGAAAATAGGAGAACGTGGCGGAATGGTTGGAGTGTTTTCGAGAGCGGTCGCACCGCTTTTTTCCAAACTTTTCCCCGATATTCCGAAAGGACATCCTGCTGCGGCATCCATGCTGATGAATATTTCGGCAAATATGCTTGGATTGGATAATGCGGCTACGCCCTTCGGACTGAAAGCCATGGAGGATATGCAAACGCTGAATGCCAACAAAAACGTGGCGTCTAACCCAATGATTATGTTTTTGGTACTCAACGCTTCGGGACTTACATTGATACCGGTAACCGTGATGGTATATCGTGCTCAGATGGGAGCTGCCAACCCTTCTGATGTATTTATACCCATTATGATTGCTACATTCTTTGCCACATTGGCAGGTGTGATTGCCGTGTGCATCAAACAGGGGATAGGGATTTTCAACAAAGCTATTTTAGGATTTTTCGGCACACTATCCGCGATTATCGTCGGTACGATTTTACTGTTTCAATCCATGAATCAAGAGCAGGTATCCAAAGTATCGGGATTGGCAGCCAATCTGATATTATTTTCCATCATCATCCTGTTTCTACTGAAAGGTATGAGGCAAAAAATCAATGTTTTCGAGGCTTTTATTGACGGTGCAAAAGAGGGTTTCAATACTGCCGTACGCATTATCCCCTATCTGATTGCTCTACTTGTCGGTATTGGGGTTTTCCGAGCATCGGGAGCAATGGATTTTTTAATGGACGGATTAAGATCGGGCGTGGCATTCTTAGGTTTAGACACTCGCTGGGTGGACGGAATGCCTACCGCACTTATTAAGCCTTTGAGCGGAAGCGGTGCACGCGGAATGATGATTGACACGATGAGGATTTACGGTGCCGATTCGTTTGCCGGAAGATTATCGGGCGTACTACAAGGAGCTACGGATACTACTTTCTATATTGTAGCTGTTTACTACGGTGCCGTGAACATAAAAAACAGTCGCTACACTGTTCCTTACGCACTTTTGGCGGATTTGGCAGGAGTTATAGCTGCAATATTTGTAAGTTATCTGTTCTTCGGATAAAATAAGTCAAACAATACACATCAATATAATACACTCAATATTATGATTATATTTCAAGCAGAAAATATTACTTTCCCGAAAATAAAAAGGCAAACAACAAAAAAATGGATACAATCCGTTGCCGAGAGTTACAATAAAAAGGTTGGCGACATATCTTATCTTTTCTGTAACGATGAAAAGATTTTAGAGATAAATCGTCAGTACCTTTCGCACGATTTTTACACAGACATCATCACGTTCGATTACTCGGAGGGTAATAAAATTTCGGGCGACATCTTCATCAGCCTGGATACTGTTCGCAGCAATTCACAAAAGTATCAAACCGATTTTATCGAAGAACTGCATCGTGTCATTATCCACGGCATACTGCATCTGTGCGGCATTGATGACAAAACCGAAGCCGACGCCAAAAAGATGCGTCAAGCGGAAAATAACGCTCTGAAACTATCCTTGTTATAACAAATGTAGATTCTCGTTGCAAACAAATGTAAACCGCCCGACCCCAAAGCTATGCAAAGTCTGTTTTCATTGATGTTTTATAATACCGAGAATTTCTACGACACCGTGGATGACCCTGCCACGATAGACGACGATTTCACGCCACGCGGACAGCATAAATGGACCGAAAAGCGATTCAACGATAAGGTGGAAAAGTTAACAAATGTAATTCGCGATATTGTAAAACCCTCCTTGCCCGACATTATCGGTTTGGCGGAAATAGAAAACAAAACCGTGATGATGGCAATTGTGGACGAACTGCACCGGCAGGGAATTCGCCACTACAGCTTTGTGCACTACGACAGTCCCGACGAACGTGGTTCGGATGTAGCAATGATTTACAACACACAAACATTCAGAGTGTTGCATTCCACACCAATTCTCGTTCATCTGCCTGGTATTGAAGAACGTACACGCGATATTCTCCATGTTACGGGCAAAACAGCCTTTGGCGAAATGCTGCACATTTTCATTACGCACTTTCCGTCACGACTTGAGGGAACCGATAAATCCGAGCCGCGACGCTATTTCGCGGCAAGCGAACTACGCAACGCCGTGCTCAAAACAATAGAACAAAATTCTTCCGACAACATTCTGATTATGGGCGACTTCAACGATACGCCCCACGACAACAGTGTGGCTGAAGTATTGGGAGCGCAAGCACCAACCGAAAACCCATATCCACACACGCTCTACAATCTTCTTTATCCGCGTCATAAAAGAGGTATCGGCACCACGTACCACAAAGGGTGGCTACTGTTCGACCAAATTATCGTTTCGGGCAATATGCTCTTATCCGATAACTTTGATTGTAAAGCAGAATACGCCGATGTTTTCAATCCCAAATATTTGCTGCATTTTGACCAAAACGGACGACCTACCGCCAACAGGACCTATCGAAAAGGTTACACAGGCGGATACAGCGACCATTTACCGGTGTTTTTGAAAATAAAAGTGAGGTAAAATTAGGGAACAGAGATGCTACAATTCACTCAACATTTTTTTGTGCTTTTTTATCTTCTTTATCGCCCAGTCGTAATGGCTCGAAGTCGCTGAAACACAATATGCTCCCAATGTAGTAGTCCCCGTCCAGGCAAATATTCCTTTAGCAAACAACTCTTCATTAGAAAAGCCATCTATCAACTTCATAACATTTTTATGACTGTCCATGAGCAATTTCTTTGCGTCAATCAATGGCGTATCTTGATGTTTTTCCCAAAACTCTACGTTCATTGCAGGATAGGTTTTCCAATTGTATGGCTCAGGCAAAAACGGACTTGCTTTTCCATTGCTGTTGGATTTTATCCAAGTGATTAGTAAATTATGCCATTCGTACAAATGCACAAGAACATCACGCATATTTTTATCCCTGCTCCAATGTGCCTCTTTACCTGCCATAGCCATTTCTACGCTAAATGCAACGTTTTGCTGCTCTTCGCTCATTGTTTCGATGAGTTGCCACATTTTTTCAAATTGCGCATCCGCCATCGTTATTAAATCGGTTTTTGTTGTAGCTCTTGCCATCGTTTTATTCCTTTAATATGTCTTCCATCTTTCCAATCGTTTCATACCGCGTGTGAACATCCACGCCATAAATCTGTTGTGTCCGCCTTCAATCATTTTCTGACGGCAAAACTCCTGAAATTCGGATACCGTTCCGTTAAATGTAAACTCACCGTTTTGATAACAATAGCTACAATACTTCTCATTCTTGCTGCCGTCGGCATTCGTTCCGCCGTCTTGCGGGTCATTTTTCATTGGCATTCCGCAACTTTGGCAAAATTTGTTTTTAGTGTTCATTTTACTACGTTTTAATATTCAACTCCTTATTCGGGTGTCTTTATATGCGTTATCTTGCTTGTTGCAAAAAACAGCTTTGTAGGACAGTATTTTAATTTTTCTTACTTGTGCTGATTAATAGAACAAAGATACAACAAGCAGGAGATTTAAAGTTATCCTATCTTGCTGTTTTTACAATGGGAATAAATATACGTGTTGTTGGAAGTTCTTTATCATCATATTCTAAATATTCCTCAAAATGGGTTCGATATTGGTGTACCAACGGAGTCTCGGTATTGAATATGTATTTATATACATTTGATAATTCAGAATATTCCCCTCTAAAAGTATATACGAAGTAAAATCCTGCATCAATTTTCAATGTTGAAATATATGGTTTTTCTGACTTTATATTTCTATCCACCGTTACACAAAGGTAAGTTCTACAATATTTCTCATCCGTAACCGAAGGGTCATCAAAATAAATACCCAAATAGCGAGTTTTTTCGGTCAAAAGATTTTTTTCGCGAGCATATTTCAACAAATCCGACCAAGCCAAGTCAAAATTATCTCCACCATATCTCCCTATCACTGGAACATACAAAGCATAAATCGAACTAACGTAAGTAGCTGTTTCCGGTATGGTTAAATGTCCTTTTATCTCCGCATTTTTTAACTCTGAATCAGTTAAAAAAGATTTTGGAGCAACCCCAAAGCGTTTTTTAAAAGCCTTTATAAAAGAATTTACACTCTGATAACCAACCTCATTCGCAACTTCTGCGACACTTTTAGATGATGTTCTCAGATACATCAATGCACGCTCTAACCGTATGCGAGTAATGTATGAAATAAGTGGCTGTCCGAGAAAATCTTTCATCAATCGGTGCAGATGATATTTCGACAAACAAGCCGAATCGGCTATCTCATCCAAAGAAATAGGCTTGTGCAAATTACGCTCGATATGTTCCAAAATTATAATAAGCAATTCATCTGCGCGTCCTTTTTCCATTGCTGCTTTTTCTACAAAAATACATAGTTTATATGCCACAACCAAAAATTTATTCCATTTACTGCATACTGTAATCGACAAATCGCACCTCAAATAACAATTCTAAAATAATTTGCCTATCTTTGCATCCTGCAAACGTTTACAATTGAATTTAAGTTACGACGTTATTGTAATAGGCTCCGAGCACGCCGGTTGCAATACCGAAATCACGCTTGTTTTGTGCATCATCCCTTTAAAACGCCCATCCGGATAGAGCGGAAAAAAAACACCCCTAAATGTTAAACGAATAAAAACTTGCATTTTTTCTAAGAAAAAAGAATTACCTTTGCGAACGTTTTAAAAATTTTTAATTAATTATAACTATTGTGAAAATCAAACTATTAACAAATTTGTGCTTATCATTACTCTTTATTTCGATCTACTCTTGTTCTAAATCTGAACTATATATCGTAGAGCAATACAATAATGAAATCGGAAGTATTTCAATTAAAAGAGAAAACCCTATCCTTAATTTAAAGTTAAAGGCTTCTAACGAAAAAGATATTGTTGAAGCTATGCATAAAGAGGCTTTGTCATCCTTGGGTATTGGGTTAGAAGAAAGTGTATATTTTAATGATATACTAAGCGATGATGCCTCTACGCGTGTTGTTTCTGAAAAAAGTATATTAAAGAACTTTATTAATTCAAACATATCTTTGAAAGGAGAAGCACTCAGAACAACTACATTTAATGATGTTTTTGAAATTAATGATGTTGAGATATATTGGCCATATAGTGAAAATTGGGATGGTGTAAGCCAACCTGTTATTGTCTTTAATAATAACAATGACAATCAGTATATTGAGGATGATAAAACATATGCATATAAGTTTATTAAAGATGGAGATACTTATATTGTTGACACCTTAGTTGTTGATGAAAATTATGCTGAAAATAATCCCGTATGGGTTATAAATAAAAACCACGTTTCTTTAGAAGACATTGTCAACCTTAAGTTGGGTAATTATTCTTCTACTAACTACATTCCACGTCAAAAAAATAATTCTTCAACAAGAGATGGCGAGCTTGGTAGTTATGTTAGTACATTAATGATAAAAACAATACAGTCAACAAAACAACACGATAGCTGGCTTGATGGTGGTTCTGAATATATTATTTATTGGGGATTTCCGGCAGATGCCGTATTCAATTTAGGAGAACACCATACAGGGCAGATACATTTTAGTAGAAAGGAAATAAAGAGAAAGGCTATAAAAACCATTAATTTTACCGGGAATTATGATTGGGATAAAGCTCAAACCCACAATAAAATAAAAGTAATGGAATTTGACCCTGGGAAAAATATAAAAATTACATTTTCTTTAAAGGGAAAATATAAAGGAGTTGAAGGGGAATTTAAAACAGAGATAACCATAAACAACAATGACGATTTTATTATGGAATACCTTATCCCTCGTAAGGCATATATGAAAAAAGAGAATCAAGTGTCACAATACCTGTTTAAAAACGAATTTACAGGTAGAGGCGTTACTCTTGTTACAAACCTATACGCTGAAGAAACTATTGATGCTTTTTAAAATCCAATATTATGATGAAAAAGTTTTATATACTTAACTTATTTTTAGTTATAGCTGCGTTGTGTTATTCCCAAAAAACAAATGAGAAAAATGCTTTATACTTCATAGGAGGGCATAGATTGAACGGCGGAGGATATGAATTGTCTGCAGGTTACGAAAGGCTATTATCGAGAAACTCTAGTTCGTACTCACTGTACACATCTTTTAACTATCAAAATATAAAAGAAACTTATGTTGGAGTTATGACTAAAGTTTCAAATTCTCTTGTAGAGGTCGGCGGAAGAAAATATTTCCTTAATAACAACACTTCTATAATTTCGCCTTTTATTGGAGTAGGAGCTGTAATAGGCAATAGTCACATAACAGGAAATGCAAATCAGGGAAACGCTTATCCTAAAACTCAAGATATTCTTGAGATGGGAGGAACATTTTCTTTAGGTTCTGAAATTTTTCTTAGTAATACTTTCTCATTATCAGTTATTGGAAAGTATATGTATGATAGCAGACACCACATTTTCGCTTCTTTTGGAGCAAAGTATTTCTTTTAAAAAATCCGAAATGTAAGATTTTCTCATAACAAATATGATACAAAATCCGACACTTTGCGGTGTCGGATTTTCTGTCAAGAGCATGATATGTCAACAAAAATATACATAGCTTATATGCCACAACCAAAAATTTATTCCATTTACTGCATACTGTAATCGACAAATCCCACCTCAAATAACAATTCTAAAATAATTTGCCTATCTTTGCATCCTGCAAACGTTTACAGATGAATTTTAATTACGACATAATTGTGGTCGGAGCCGGACATGCCGGCTGCGAAGCTGCGACCGCTGCCGCTAATTTAGGCTCAAAGACATTACTTATCACAATGGATATGAACAAGATAGCCCAAATGAGTTGCAACCCGGCTGTAGGAGGTATCGCGAAAGGGCAAATCGTTCGTGAAATTGATGCAATGGGCGGACAAATGGGAATAGTAACAGATAAAACAGCTATTCAGTTTCGTATGCTCAACCGCTCCAAAGGACCCGCGATGTGGAGTCCTCGCGTGCAAAGCGACCGGGAAAAATTCATCTACACATGGCGTTCGATAATCGAAAATACACCCAATCTATATCTTTGGCAAGATACGGTAACACAACTTTCGTTAAAAAATGGAGAGATTACAGGAGTAAAAACAAGTTTAGGAGTGGAATTTTCCGCCAAAGCAGTTATTCTTACCAACGGAACTTTTTTGAACGGATTGATTCATGTGGGCAAAGTTCAAATTGGCGGAGGACGTATATCGGAACCCTCTTCGTTTGGTTTGACGGAACAATTGACGGAAATAGGCTTTGAAGCCGATAGGATGAAAACCGGTACTCCTGTTAGAATAGATGGAAGAAGTGTCGATTTTTCTTTGATGGAAGAGCAAAAAGGCGAAGACGATTTTCATAAATTTTCCTATCTGGACAATGTCCATCGCGAACTGAAACAGCGTAGTTGTTGGATTACCTATACTTCCGAAACGGTTCACGATTTGTTACGAAAAGGGCTGAATGACTCACCGCTTTACAACGGACAAATACAGAGTATCGGACCGAGATATTGTCCAAGTATCGAGACAAAAATCGTAACCTTTTCCGATAAAACAAGTCATCAACTTTTCCTTGAACCGGAAGGAGAAATAACACAGGAGTATTATCTCAACGGATTCTCCTCTTCCCTACCCTTGCAAACGCAATTGGAAGCCTTGAAAGCCGTACCGGCATTCAGAAATGTGCATATTTTCCGTCCGGGATACGCCATTGAATATGACTTTTTCGACCCTCGCCAATTGACTTCAACGCTTGAAACAAAACGAGTAAAAAATCTCTTTTTCGCGGGGCAAATCAACGGTACAACCGGATACGAAGAGGCTGCCGGACAAGGATTAGTAGCGGGCATCAACGCCCACATAAACTGTCATGGGGGGGCGGCTTTTACTCTTCACAGAGACGAAGCATACATCGGGGTACTAATAGACGATTTAATTACAAAAGGCGTTGATGAACCGTATCGCATGTTTACTTCGCGTGCCGAATACCGTATTTTATTGCGACAAGACAATGCCGATGAACGATTAACTTCACGTTCTTACGAACTTGGCTTGGCTACTGAAGAGAGAAAAAAACTGCTCATGAATAAAGAAAATGAGGTGAAAAGAATTATCGAATTTGTACAAAACTTTTCAATCAAAGCAGATAGAATCAATCCTTTTTTGGAGAGTCTCGGCACTGCCCCTCTACGCCACGGAGTGAAATTAATCGATTTATTGACTCGTCCGCATATCGATTTGCAAATAATGTCGGAAGCAGTTTCTCCGCTAAAAGAGTTTCTATCGAACATCAAAAATAGGCAAGAAGAGATAATAGAATCGGCAAATATCAAGATTAAATACGATGGTTATATTAAGCGAGAAAAGATTATGGCTGACAAGATAAACCGATTAGAAGACGTCAAAATAAAAGACAAATTTAACTATAACGAGATTCAATCTTTATCAACCGAAGCTCGACAAAAGCTCACAAATATAAACCCGGAAACCATTGCTCAGGCAAGCAGAATTCCCGGCGTTTCGCCTAATGATATTTCTGTTCTGCTTGTATTGCTGGGCAGATAAATTTACAAATGTTTCACGTGGAACAAATCAAAAAAAAACAAAACCAAATTTCAAAAATATGAGCATAGAAAAAATAGCAGCAGTTGTTAGAAATATCCCCGACTTCCCGGTAAAAGGAATTCAATTTAAAGATATAACAACCATATTTCAATCGGCAGAAAGGCTGAAAGAACTATCTGACATTTTATATGAAAGATATAAAGATAAAGGCATAACAAAAGTGATAGGAATAGAATCGCGCGGTTTTTTTATGGGTCCTGATTTAGCAATAAAATTAAATGCAGGATTTGTACCTATGCGTAAACCGGGAAAACTTCCATATAAAGTTATTGAAGAAAAATACACAAAAGAGTACGGCGAAGATGCGATACAAATACACGAAGATGCTTTGAGCGAAGATGACGTTGTTCTGATTCACGACGATTTGCTTGCAACAGGAGGCACAATGCTCGCTGCATACAAATTAGTAAAAAAGTTGAAAGTAAAAAAAGTGTATATTAATTTCATTATAGAATTAGAAGAGTTTAATGCGAGAAAATTATTCCCGGACGATGTGGAATTAGATACCGTTTTGAAGTACAAAATTTAATTGATGACAAAAGAAATAGCCGATACTCTCAAAATTATACCTCAAACTCCCGGATGCTATCAATTTTTGGATGAAAACGGGAAGGTTATTTACGTGGGTAAAGCAAAAAATTTAAAGAAAAGAGTTTCGTCATATTTCAATAAAGTACACGAGAATCCCAAAACACGAATATTGGTTCGCAATATTCGACGGATAAAATATATCGTGGTCAATTCAGAAGAAGATACATTTCTTTTGGAAAATAGTCTTATCAAAGAGTTGCAACCAAGATATAATGTGATGCTGAAAGACGATAAGACTTATCCTTACATAGTTATAAAAAACGAATATTTTTCGCGAGTTTTCAAGACACGAAATGCCGTAAAAGATGGTTCGAAATATTTCGGACCATACACTTCGGTTATGTCTGTCAATGCCCTGTTAGATATTTTCACAAAAGTCTATCACGTCAGAACGTGCAGACTAAGTTTAACTCCGGAAAACATAAACGCAGGAAAATTTAAAGTTTGCCTGCAATATCATATAAAGCGATGCAAAGGTCCTTGCGAAAATCTGCAATCGCACGAAGAGTATCAGAAAAACATTACCGAAATCACAGAAATTTTAAAGGGAAATGTATCTCTTATCGAGAAGCAAATTGTAGAAGAGATGCAACGATATTCCGAAGAGTTGCGTTTTGAAGAAGCTCAACAATTAAAAGAGAAACTGCATCTGATTCAAAACTTCAAAGAAAAATCGCAAGTTGTAAGCAATATCAATTACAATTTAGATGTTTTCGGATTTGAGCATGATGAAAACTCTGCATATATAAATTTCCTGCACGTAGTAAAAGGAGCTATTATTCAAGCTTACACTTTTGAATATAAAAAACGACTTAACGAAACTTCCGAAGAACTATTAGGTTTAGGAATTGTAGAGATGAGGCAACGATTCGGAAGCGACTCGAAAGAAATTATCGTTCCATTCCTACCCGACTTAAAACTATCCGATGCATCATTCATCATTCCACAACGAGGAGATAAAAAAAAGTTGTTGGAACTCTCTGAGAAAAACGTAAAGCAGTTTAAGATAGACAAACTCAAAAAAGCGGAAATGCTGAATCCGGAACAGAGAGCGACCCGGATATTATCAACCGTGCAAAAAGATTTGCACCTGAAAGAAATTCCGTGGCACATCGAATGTTTTGACAACTCAAACATTCAGGGAACAAATCCGGTGGCAGCATGCGTGGTATTCAAAAAAGCAAAATCTTCTAAAAAAGATTATAGATATTTTAACATTAAAACCGTTGTAGGTGCCGATGATTACGCATCAATGGCAGAAATTATCGAAAGACGCTACTCTCGCGTACTTAACGAAGGCGGTAATTTACCCCAACTCATTGTAATTGACGGCGGTAAGGGACAATTAAGCATTGCCGCAAAAACACTTCAGAAAATTGGACTGTACGGAAAAGTTGGAATTATCAGTATCGCCGAGCGATTGGAAGAGATTTATTTCCCCGAAGACCCTGTCCCTCTCTATCTCGACAAAAATTCCGAAACGTTAAAACTCATTCAACAACTTCGCGACGAAGCACATCGATTTGGGTTAACATTTCACCGAAAAAAACGAAGCAAATCACAAATCACGTCCGAACTTGATACGATTAAAGGCATCGGAGCCGAAACAAAAAAGAAACTCCTCACCCGCTTCAAAAGCATCAAACGCCTCAAAGAAGCAAAAGAAGAAGAAATAATAAATTTGGCGGGAAAAAGCAAAGGCGCGATTATTTGCAAATGGATTGAAAAAACAAATAATCGCAATTAGTGATAATTTACGAGAAATTATCACTAATTATCCGAAATAAACTCTATCTTTGCCATAAAAAAGATGATAGAATTACCTCCTAAACTAAAGAAAAGAGAAATTGATAACGCTTTTTCGGTTTTAAACAATGAGAAATATGTGCCATTGTTGCAAAAAATAGATGAAGAATACCTTTATTGGGACAAAGTAAAGCATATAACTTCGGATGTGGATAGTGGCCACTTATGGTATGCAACTAAAATAATTCGATCAATAAATTCAAAAAAAATCCGATTCGGAAAATACACTTTTCAATACCACATTACGGACAAAATGCAAGAATTATTGCATCAGTTCGACATGAATTTTAGAGGAAGAATTCTATCGGAATCAATTATACCTCAGGAAAACAAAGAGTATTATCGCGTCAATACAATAATGGAAGAGGCTATCGCGTCAAGTCAGATGGAAGGTGCAACAACCACACGAAAAATTGCCAAAGAGATGCTGAGGAAGCAGACAAGACCAATCAACAAAAGCCAACAGATGATTGCGAATAATTTTGAAACAATCCGTCATATTGTAGCAAATCCCAAAAGAGATATTAATGATGTGTCGCTCAAAGAAATTCACAGCCTTATCACGCACAAAACGCTTGACAGTATTTCCGAAGAAGGACAATTTAGGAAAGCTGACAATATTTTGGTAATGGATGGAATTAGCGGGCAAATAGCGCACACACCCCCACCCTATACCGAAATTGATAATTTAACACAGGATTTATACACATTCTTCAACAGCAATGATTCAAAAAATTTCATTCATCCTATCATAAAAGGCATTATTGTTCATTTCATATTAGCTTACATTCATCCATTTACAGACGGAAACGGAAGAACAGCTCGTTCACTTATATATTGGTATCTAATCAAGGAAGGATATTGGATGACAGAATATTTATCTATTTCGCGCATTATCGCCCGAAGTAAACGACAATATGAAAAAGCGTTTATTTATACTGAAATAGATGATAATGACCTGTCTTACTTTATCTTATATAACCTAAACGTGATGAGTAAAGCATATTTGCAGCTAAAAGCATATTTGGAAAAAAAATCTGAAGAGGAAAACAGTACTCATAAATTTTATCATTTGAATAATCTGAACGAACGCCAGTATCAAATATTGAAAATTATATCTGAAAAACCAAGCACCATACTAACAGCCAAAGAAATAGAAACCCGATTCGGCATTACCAATCGCACTGCTCACACTGATTTAGGAGGATTGGCAAAAATGAATTTATTGACCGAAATAAAATTAAATAAAAGAAAAATCGGGTATATACGTGCCGAAAATTTTGAAGAAAATACAAGGAAAAAGAGTAATTAGTGATAATTTCTCATATATTATTACTAATTATTCGAAACAAAGAGATCAGATTACCTGAAATAAATTACCTAAAATAAGTTATCTAAAACAGGTAATTCCAAAAAGTATGATTATATTTGCAAGAAAATCATTTTTATGCAAATAAATCCATTTATTCTCAGCGGTTATGTTTCGGAAGAATATTTTTGCGACAGAGAAAAAGAAACCGAAGAACTGATTCGTGCAACATTAAATGGCGTGAATACAACGCTTGTTTCTCCTCGAAGAATGGGAAAAACCGGCTTAATCTTGCACACGTTCAGCCGGTTAAACAAAAATAAAACCTGTGCTACTTTATATGTCGATATATTCGCGACACGCTCATTATCAGACTTTATCAAAACAATTTCCGAAGCAATTTTAAGAGAATTTCCCGAGAAATCACCCATTGGGAAAAAATTTTGGGAGTTTATCAAAAATCTCCGTCCGCTTATCACTTACGACCCGCTAAGCGGTGCTCCGCAGGTGCAAATCAACTATCAAACCGAAGGAGAAAAACAGCAAACGCTGCACGGAATTTTTCAGTTTTTAGAAAAACAGAACAAACATATAGTGCTCGCCATAGATGAGTTTCAGCAAATAAGAGCATATCCCGAAACAAATATTGAAGCACTTCTCAGGACTGAAATTCAGCATCTGCAAAATATCTCTTTTATTTTCTGCGGAAGTAAAAGGCATTTGATGATTGACATTTTTTCGAACAACAAAAAGCCTTTTTATGCGAGCACCCAATTTATGTTTCTGAATGAAATAGACAGAGCTGATTATCGGGAATTTATTAAAAAAACTTTCTCGAAAGACAAATACAACATTGAAGACGAAGCGGTGGAAAGGATACTTGATTGGACAAAATGTTATACCTATTACACGCAAGCAATCTGCAATAAAATTTACGCTTTCAGAGAAAAAAATATTACTCTTGACACCGTAACCAAAGCGATGACCGAAACAATGGAACAGCAAACGCCCGTATTTCTTCAAATCCGGGAATTGCTTACTTCTGTTCAATGGAACTACCTGATAGCCATTGCAAAAGAAGAAAAAATAACAAAAATAACCGCACAAAATTTCTTGATGAAATATAGAATCGGTACTTCTTCAAATTCTACACGTTTGATGAAGTCGCTCATTGATAAAGAACTGATTTTAGAGAATATCAATGCCGAGGATAAAGAATATCGAATTTACGACATCTTTCTGATGAATTGGCTAAAAACAA
>JBGZFC010000049.1:0-76102 GCA_041846575.1 Bacteroidota bacterium | reverse complement strand
TTTATAACCAGGAGCGTCCACACCAATCTTTATCATACAAAACTCCTGCTAATTGCTATTATGCCAATGCGGCTTGAAAAATGAGAAAAAACTATCTTAACTTAAAGAAAAAACAGTCCAATTAAGAGGGAGTACTATAATACTTTTTATAGAAACTTTCCTGTTCTACTATTAAAAAACTGTTTTTTTTGTGTAAATTTGCAATTTATACATCATAAACTAACACATCACGAGAATGTATTTAGAAACACAAGATGTCGTAAAACAATACGCCAATCATTTAGCACTGAATAAGGTTAGTATCCAAGTGCCACAAGGTACGGTTTTCGGTCTTTTAGGACCAAACGGAGCAGGAAAAACCACGCTTATCCGTATTATTACACGTATTACCGCTCCCGATAGCGGACAGGTATTTATAGATGGACACCATTCAAAAAAAGAGGATGTTTACAATATCGGTTATCTGCCCGAAGAGCGAGGTCTCTACAAAAAAATGAAAGTGGGCGAACAGGCTATGTATCTGGCTCGTCTGAGAGGATTATCGAAACAGGATGCACATAGCGAGTTGATGAAGTGGTTTCAGCGATTCGATATTATGAACTGGTATAATCGTAAGGTTGAAGAGCTTTCGAAAGGGATGCAACAGAAAGTGCAATTTATTTCCACGGTAATTCACAATCCCGATTTGTTGATTTTTGACGAGCCGTTCAGCGGATTTGACCCCGTAAATGCCGAGATCATCAAAAATGAGATGCTCAGGCTTAAAGATGAGGGCAAAACAATTATTCTTTCCACACACAATATGGAGTCTGTAGAGGCTTTGTGCGATAATATCGCGCTTATCAACAAGTCGGAAGTTGTGTTACAGGGCAAGGTTTACGATATCCGCAAAGAACATCGTTCCAATATTTTCCGTTTTCGTATTAATGGGGAGTTTACAGATTGGGAAAATTCGGACTTCGAAATTTTAAGTCAAGAAAAATATCACGAATTTACCGATTTGCGAATCAAGAAGTGCTCGCAAATTTTGAATAACGAATTGGCATCGCTTTTCTTTAATCGTTTCGACATTATAGCATACGATGAAGAGTTGCCTACCATGAACGATATTTTTATTAAAACGGTAACAAAATAAATAAAACACAGACTAAGTATCTATAAATTGCAAATTATGAACACCTTAGGATTAGTTATACAGCGCGAATATATGACACGCGTTCGCAAAAAATCTTTTATTATAATGACTTTACTAATGCCATTGTTGATGGTAGCTCTCTCGTTTTTTCCGCTCTGGCTATCTACGCTAAATGATGGAAACGAAAAAAACATTGCAATAATCGACAATACGGGACTATATCAAAAACTGTTTGAGTCAACCGATATTTATAAATTTCAAATTGTATCACAAGCCGATAAAGAAGAGTCGCAATCGCGTTTGGGCAAAGAGCTTTACGCTATTCTGCATATAACCGACGATTTGAATAAAAATCCGCGTGCAGTTTCCATTACTTCTGAAAAACAGGCACCGCAAGATTTGCAACAACTTGTTGAAAGCACGTTGAACGAAAAAGTTACACAGCAGAAACTTGACGAACTCACTCAATCTGAAAATGTAAATGCCGAAGCGGTAGAGCAGGTACGCAAAATTGTTGAAGAAGGGTCAAAAATTTCTATACGCACTCTTCGTTGGGGCGATGACGGTAATATTTCGGAATCATCTACAGAGCTGGCAACCATAATTGGTATGGTGTTTACCATTCTTATATATATGTTTATCCTGATGTATGGCAGTATGGTAATGCAGAGTGTTTTGGAAGAGAAGAAGAGCCGCATTGTAGAGGTTATGGTCTCCTCGTTAAAGCCTGTAAATCTGTTGATTGGCAAAATTGTAGGAGTGGGATTGGTAGGATTGACACAACTCTTTATCTGGACAGTATTGGCTGGCGGACTTTTTATGGGCTTATCTATGTTCTTTGTTTCGCCCGAACAGACAAGCACTGCCATGTCTGCCGATATGACCGGGATATCCGACTTTGATATTCAAGGCATACTAAGTACGGTAATGAGTGTTAATTGGTTTGAGATTATTGTCTTTTTCCTGATTTTCTTTATCGGAGGTTACATTCTTTACGCATCCATATTTGCCATGTTTGCATCGGCGGTGGATAGCGATGAAGATACAACTCAATTTATGACACCTATTACAATGCTTATTATGTTTGCGTTTTTTGCCGGCTTTTATAGCGTAAGTAATCCTGACGGTCCTTTGGCTTTTTGGACATCTATTATACCGTTTACCGCTCCCATAGTGATGATGGTGCGCATTCCTTTTGGTATCCCATTGTGGGAAAAACTATTGTCGGTTGTCCTGCTATATGGTTCATTTATTGGTATTGCCGTGGTAGCAGCCAAGATTTACCGCGTCGGAATATTGATGTATGGTAAAAAACCTTCTATTAAAGAGATGATTAAATGGCTGAAATATAAATAATTTTTTTGAGACGTAAGACACAAGACGTAAGACAAAAAGAGCAAGGAACAAGGAGTAAAGACTTTTTTGGGATGTGCTTACTGCCAAAAGCTAACAGCCGAAAGAATAGATTTCTCACTTCGTTCGAAATGACAAGCTGCTACCAAATACGCAACTTTCAACTTCGGTCTTCTGACATCTGACTTCGGACAAAGATAAGATTTTTCACTTTGTTCAGAAATTACAGAATCGCACTTAGTTGATGACAAAAACAATAACATACATTCAAATATATTGTTTATCTTTGCAAGAGGGCGTGCCTAAATTAACGTGGATTCGATATGATAATTTGCATATTTAATTGATAAATAAGCTAATAATGTTGTGTCTATTTTATATTTTTATTCTACTAAGTTTTTTTAATCAAAATAAGGTTTAAAAAACAATTATCAAAAACCTTATTTATTTCAACTATACCTTAGTAGCAATAATAGCACATATAAATACACCTTATTACCTTATTTCCCGATTGTTACAAATTTATATTACATCGGAATTAGCGTTAAATTATTAAATGTTCCGTTCTTTCTGATTTCATCTCTTCAAAAATGGTAAAATCAAAATTAACGGAGAGTTTGTTTTTTGAAAAATCAATAATAAAAACATAAAAATCAAATAAAAGAAATGATTACACCACAATTAACAAATCCAGCTTCCATTGCAGTTATTGGAGCATCTGACGATGTGGCTAAACCCGGAGGTAGAGCACTTCAGAATATTCTAAATGGAACTTTCAAAGGTAAAGTTTTTGCTGTAAACCCAAAATCGCCGGAGGTGCAGGGCGTTAAATGTCATGCCGATGTAAGAGATCTTCCACAGACAGATTTAGCAATTTTGGCTATTCCTGCACGTTTTTGTGTTGATACTATCGAAACGTTAGTAAAAGAGAAAGGCACAAGAGGTATTATCGTGCTTTCGGCGGGATTCTCAGAAATGGGAGATGAAGGAAAGACATTGGAGAAAAAAATGGTATCGCTTGCAAATGAAGCCGGAGCCACGCTTATCGGTCCTAACTGTATTGGTGTGATGAATACAAACCACCAATCGGTGTTTACCCGACCAATTCCAAACTTGAAACAAGGCGGTTGTGAACTGATTTCCGGTTCGGGAGCAACGGCAGTTTTTATTATGGAGACAGCTATCAGTAAGGGGTTGCCTTTCAATTCGGTATATTCTGTTGGTAACGGAGCTCAGACAGGTGTTGAAGAGGTATTGGCGCATGTTGATGAGACTTTTGATGATAAGTCGTCAAAAACCGTACTTCTCTATATGGAGAGTATCTCTAAGCCGGAATTATTTAAAAAACATGCTCGCTCACTAAACGAAAAAGGGTGTAGAGTTGCAGCTGTTAAGTCGGGAACTTCCGATGATGGAGGTAGAGCTGCTGCTTCGCATACAGGAGCAATGCTTAACTCTGACTCGGCAGTAGATGCACTCTTCCGCAAATCGGGAGTGGTTCGCTGTTTCAGTCGTGAAGAGTTATCAACAGTTGGAGCAGTGTTGCAACATCCGCCATTAAAAGGCAAAAATATAGCTGTTATCACTCATGCCGGAGGTCCGGCAGTAATGCTCACCGATGCATTGGCAAACGGCGGATTATCTGTACCATCTCTGCCTAAAGATAAAACAGCGAAACTTTTGTCAGAACTTTTCGAGGGTTCGTCGGTTGCAAATCCTATCGATATTCTCGCTACAGGAACAGCAACACAATTGGAAAAAGCTATCATTACATGTGAAAACGATTTGGATATGATTGATGGTATGGCGGTAATTTTCGGAAGTCCCGGTTTGGTCTCTACTTCAGATGCATACGCCGTTATCCGCGAGCAGCAACGAATATGCAAAAAACCGATTTATGCGGTTATGCCGTCTGTTATCAACTGCAAGAACGAAATGCAGGAGTTTATCGATGCAGGAGGTATATTTTTTGATGATGAGGTCGTTTTTGCACGCGCATTGACAAAAGTGTATAATACCGAGTTGCCCAAACAGGATAAAACAATAAATTTGCCCACTGCAGACAAGATAAAAGCATTACTTGACGGCAAAAAGGGTATGCTTGATACTTCTCTTGCTTTACAACTATTGGACTTGGTAGGAATTACCCGTCCACAAGAGCGTCTTGTAGATTCCGAAATAGAGGGAATAGAGGCTGCTCGTGAAATAGGCTTCCCTGTTGTGATGAAAGTTGTGGGTTTGGCGCACAAATCGGAGGCAGGAGGAGTTTTTCTTAATGTTCAATCAGAAGAAGAAGTTAAAGAAAACTTCGCTAAACTTATGAGAATAGACGGAGCGCAGGGTGTTCAAATTTCGCAAATGGAAAGCGGAGTAGAGATATTAATCGGAGTGAAACGTGAAGGAGAATTCGGTCATCTGATTACATGTGGTTTGGGCGGTATCTTTGTTGAGGTAATGAAAGATATTCAAAGCAATCTTTCACCGATTAGCCACGAAGAGGCATTGAAAATGATTCGTTCGCTCAAATCTTACCCAATTATTCGTGGAGTGCGAGGAAAACAAGGTGTTGACGAAAATGTATTTGCGGAGACATTATGTAAAATTTCGGCTCTTTTGTCAATCGCACCGCAAATTGAAGAGATGGACATAAATCCGTTGATGGGTAAAGGAAGTAGATTGTCGGCTGTGGATATAATTGTTAAAATGTCAGACAATTAATAATATTGATAATTTGAAATAAATAATAAATAAAAATGTAATAAAACAATGAGTTTCCCTATATCTGAAAGCATCATTCAAAAGCATATCGACGATTTACATATCGACGATTTAGGTTTGGCTTCTATTCGCGATACGGTAGCTATTGCCAATCGTCTTGAACAGGAGAGTAATACAAAATTTGTACGTATGGAAATGGGTGTGCCGGGATTGCCCGCCCCCGAAATCGGAATCAATAAAGAGATAGAAAAGTTGCGTGAAGGTGTAGCCTCCGTTTATCCGAACTTGGACGGATTACCCGAGCTGAAGTATGAAGCATCGCGTTTTGTAAAGCTGTTTCTCGATGTAGATGTAATGCCAAGAAGCTGTGTGCCTACCGTAGGTTCAATGCAAGGCCTTTTTGCATCTTTCTTAGTGGCAAACCGCAC
Source organism: Bacteroidota bacterium (assembly GCA_041846575.1). GTDB lineage: Bacteria > Bacteroidota > Bacteroidia > Bacteroidales > Dysgonomonadaceae > JBGZFC01. Next base: position 70,468 of record JBGZFC010000049.1, on the reverse strand, counting down.
ACACAACAATCGTGCTAAAGGAACACTGTTTATCGACCCTGGATTCGGACTCAATAAATTGCAATGTCGCATATTACGTCAGCCGTTCGAAACCTTTGACTTGTACGAGTATCGCGGAGCAAAACTGAGAGATAAACTCGAAAGTTATTTAAGTACAGGCGAGTTTTGCACAATACTATATTCAAATCCAAATAACCCTACGTGGCAATGTCTGACAGATGAAGAACTTCGTATAATTGGAGAAATAGCAAACAAATACGATGTTATTGTTATAGAAGATTTGGCATATTTCGGTATGGATTTCCGTAAAGATTATTCTCGTCCGGGAGAACCGCCATATCAACCAACCGTTGCACAATATACCCAAAACTACATTCTTACTTTGGCAAGTTCAAAAGTGTTTAGCTATGCCGGACAACGTGTTGGTATTTTAGTAATGTCCGATAAACTGTTCGAAAGTGAATATCCCGATTTGGAAGAGTCATTTGGTCGTACACGTTTTGGCGATGCAATGATTTCAGCGTCGTTATATGCTCTGTCTGCAGGAGTTACACACTCTGCGCAATGGGGATTGGCAGCAATGCTAAAAGCTGCAAACGATGGCGATTACAATTTCCGCGACGGAGTAATGGAGTATGGACATAAAGCTGAGGAGATGAAAAAAATGTTCCTTGACAACGGATTCCATATTGTATATGACAAAGACGGAGACGAAGATATTGCCGACGGTTTTTACTTTACGGTTGCATATAAAGATCTGGATAGCGGCGAATTGATAAAACTGATGCTTCAATACGGTATGTGTGCCATAACGCTTAAAGCAACAGGCAGTCTTCGTCACGAAGCATTGCGTATTTGTGTCTCTCTTACTCCGAGAAGTCAGTTCCCGCTATTGAAAGAGCGTTTGGAGATGTTGCATAAAAGTCAACAGTAATTAATTGGCAGTCAGTCGTTAGATTTTATCGGTTATCAATCGAAGGATTGATGATTGGGGTTCATTGTCATTCTATCTTTATAGATGCGGTATGAAACGAAAAGTCTGGATTACAAATACCTCCGACATAGTTATTCAGAACAAGAAGGAGACTGTCTCAAAATCCCGATATTCGTTCGTTTTTGTCATTGCCTAAGAGCGATTCTGTGAATTCTGAACGAAGTGAAGACTCTTTTCTTTGTCCGAAGTCAGATGTCAGAAGACCGAAATTGGAAGTTGCGTATTTGGTAGCAGCTTGTCATTTTTGAACAAAGTGAAAAATCTATTCTTTCGGCTATCAGTTGCTGGCTGTCAGTTGTTAGTAACGCAACCAAAACATAAACGGCTCCCTGTCATTTCGAACGAAGTAAGAAATCTGTTCTTCCGGCTGTTGGCTGTCAGCTGTCAGCTTTTGCAGGAAATATTATAAAAATGTCTTAAGTATTGGCTCTTGCGCCTTGCATCTAAAAAATACAGATACTTCATTCCGCTAAAAGCTTCATTCAGTATGACAACATAGTGATGTGCTTTACTTTTGAGACTGCTGCTTTCTACTTAGAAGTTGTTTAAATTTTTACAAAGAAACTATTTTGTTTTGATTCTTGTGTTTTGCATCTAAAATATAAAAAAATGAAGAAAATAAAGCTTGTCATCAGTCTTCTACTTTGCGCGGTGTTCGTTTCCGCTCAACAAAAACCGTCGCAAAAATGGCTCGACCAAAAGTTCTCTATGTTCATTCACTTCGGGCTTTACTCCGTGTATGGTGGCGTGTACAACGGCAAACCCGTTGAGAGAGGTTACAGTGAACAGATACAGTCGTTCGCGGGAATCTTCAGTGATTGGTACGGAAATACGGCAAAACATTTCAATCCTACAAAATGGAATCCGGATGAGATTGTGCAATTGGCAAAAGATGCCGGAATGCGTTCAATTGTTTTTACATCGAAGCATCACGACGGGTTTTGCATGTATCACTCTCGATATACCGATTTCAATATAGTGGATGCTACGCCATACGGTAGAGACCTGATGAAAGAGTTAGCCGATGCCTGTAAAAGAGGAGGTATCGATTTCGCGGTATATTACTCTCTTATAGATTGGAACTATCCGCACGCTTATCCCATTTCGAGCCACAACGCCGACCCATTGACCGATGAACATTACGAATTTAATAAAAAGCAAGTGGAAGAAATTATGACCAATTACGGCGATATTTCTGAAATATGGTTCGATATGGGTTCGCTTACACCTTCCCAAAGCAAGGGTTTGTACGAGTTGGTCAACCGTTTGCAACCCCAATGTATGATTAGCGGACGATTGGGTAACGATTATGTTGATTTTGCCGTGATGGCTGACAACGAATATCCCGACTATAAACTCGATATTCCGTGGCAAACCGCCGCATCAATGTTTAACGAAACATGGGGTTATCGTTCGTGGCAAGAACGAGGAAGTGTTCAGGAGAAAGTTGATGAAAAGATAGCAAGTTTGATAAAAGTTATCAGCCGCGGCGGAAATTATCTGTTAAATATCGGACCGCGAGGCGACGGTTCGGTCGTTGAGTTCGAACGTGATGTGCTGGTGGAAATTGGAAAATGGATAAAAGCAAACGCTGAGGCTATTTACGGCACAAGTGCAAATCCGTTTCTCACTCCTGTTCAGGGTTTTGATGCTACGGCTAAAGGGGACAAAATTTATTTCTTTGTTCCGAGAGGAGAAGACTCCCGATTTAAAGAAATATCGAGTTTGCATTTATTTAAAAAGGACATTTCACCTATCGGCACATATTCCGAAGTAGCTCCCTTTTCCGTGTTTAAGGCAACCGGATTTGATGCAAAGCCGGAAAATGTTTTGTCGGGAATAACATCTCTAAAACCTCAAAACTCTACTCCCGTTTTCGGGCATTCGAGTTTGAATTACTATTGCGGATATAAAAGTTTAATCGGCTACGATTGGTTTTTTATTTCCGGAAAACATTCTCTGTTGCCCGAAATAAGTTTTACCGATTCGGAAAAGGGAGAGAAAATCGAAATCGACATCAACGGTAAGAAACAGGAAGTTATGTTATTTGCTCAATCATCACAAAAACAGACTCTCGATAAAAACATTGTAAAATGGGGTCACTTGTATCGAAAACCGGGACGAGGTGTTTTTGGATATGCGGAAGAGGAAGGTATTGAATATATAAACGTTCAAGCGGATGATAATTTTAGATTAGTTTCCGATTTTAATTACAATGAATCACATACCGAAGCAATAACTCCCCGAAGAAGTTTTGTTTTGTTGCAAGAGATAGAGTCAACAAAACCACAAACAATAGCCGTTGAAATAGAAAGCGGTAACGCTGTGTATATTCTTTTGAATGGAAAATATATCACGGCTCACTTTTCGCCCGAACGTATAAAACGACAAAAAGAAATTCTCCTTTTACCATTAGAAGAGGGTCAAAATCAGCTTGTTATAAAGTTTTATAACGGTTATGAAAAGGAAGTTAGTTACGGAATTAAACTGCTAACGGAATGGACGTTGCACACGATGAGGCTATCCCCTGTTTCGTTGGACAAAGGAAAAGATTATCATCAGATTTCAATAAGGAAAGCCAATCCGGAATCAAAAGTTTCGCCACTGAAAATGAATAATATAGAAATTAAAATATAAAAGATGAAACCTTTATTTATACAATATCCTCCCTGTGGCACTTGTCGCAAAGCAGCTAAATGGCTCGAAAGTAACAATATCGAAGTGGAAATCAGACATATTGTGGAAGATAAGCCCACCGCCGAAGAGTTGTCGGCATGGATTGACGAAAGCGGACTTCCAATTCAAAAGTTTTTTAACACGTCCGGTCAGGTTTATCGACAAAATAATTTGAGAGATGTTGTAAAAACCGCATCGAGAGAAGAGTTAATAAAATTGTTGGCAAGCAATGGAATGTTGGTAAAGCGACCGATTGTTGTTACTAAGGATTTCGTTTTGGTGGGTTTTAATGTTGATGAATATAGCAAAGCGTTTTCAATTAAATAAGATTGAATGTTAGTTTCACGCCAAGCACACTAAGAAAATCGCTAAGTTCGCAACGTTACATTTGCAGATACTTTGCGTCATTTGCGAAATAAACTCTACGCTCTTTGCGTGAAAATCTTTGCGTTCGTTGCGAGAAATAATAAGTAAAAAAACAATGAAAATAGGCAATATAGAGTTTACCTCAAAATATCCGATCTTTCTCGCGCCTATGGAAGATGTAACCGATATTGGCTTTCGTTTGCTCTGCAAACAATTTGGTGCCGATACGGTTTATACAGAATTTGTATCGAGTGATGCACTTATTCGCGATGTACGTAAAACCAAAGAAAAATTGATTTTAAGCGACGACGAACGCCCCGTAGCGATACAAATTTACGGACGCGACGTTAATGCGATGGTCGAAGCAGCCAAGATTTGCGAAGAAGCCAACCCTGAGATTATAGATATAAACTTTGGTTGTCCCGTTAAGAAAGTCGCCGGAAAAGGAGCCGGTTCGGGCATGTTGAAAACGCCTGAATTGATGCTCGAAATTACCGAAAAAGTTGTAAAAGCGGTAAAAAAACCTGTTACCGTGAAAACCCGGTTGGGATGGGATGATAACTCCAAAATTATCGTTTCGCTTGCCGAACAGCTGCAAGATTGTGGTATCGCGGCTCTTACCATTCATGGACGTACACGTGCGCAAATGTACACCGGCGAAGCCGATTGGACGCTTATAGGCGAGGTGAAAAACAGTCCTCGAATACATATACCGATTATCGGTAACGGCGATATTGATTCTGCTCTTACCGCTAAACAGCGTTTCGAAGAAACGGGCGTTGATGCGGTAATGGTTGGGCGAGCATCTTTTGGTGCACCCTGGATTTTTCGGGAAATAAAACATTTTCTCGAAACAGGAGAAGAGTTACCGAAAGAGTCTTTCTCGTGGTATCTCGGTGTATTAAAGCAGCAAATCAATCAAAGCGTGAGCCGATTGGATGAGCGTCGAGGTATTTTGCACAGCCGTCGTCATCTGGCTGCAACACCACTGTTAAAAGGTATTCCCGATTTCAAACCAACACGTATAGCCATGTTGCGAGCAAACACGCTTGACAAACTGTTTGAAATTATGGACGGAATTGAAGAAAAATACAATATGACGTAAAACTTTTGAAACGTATATCTATTTTCTCATTAAATCCAATAGTGCTTTTTCGTGAATATCATCTCGCATATTAAATTGTTCTAACCCTTTGGGTTTAGCTAAAGGGAGAGTATATTTTGTTGTTTTTATCGGCTTTTCTAACAAATTTCTATTACCCGTAATAAGTTCGATAGCTCTGTTTAAAAGAGGGTCATTGGTATTGCCAAGTTCCACAAGCTCATAGTTAAACTCGTTAATAAAGTTCTCGGGATTAGGCGAGAATCCGGAAGTATAGTCAGAATATCCCTCACTGTTAAAATATTTTACTACAATAGGTTGCATGCCCCATTTATTTCTTTCGTCTTTCTCCTTATATATTGAAATAGAACCTACGTTTTTTCCGACTGTTTTATCTCCAATCAAAATAATATTGTCCATATATGGCATCAGTCCGTTTATTATCAGTTCACTTGCCGAAGCCGTTCTTTTTCCGGTAATAACATATAAATTGGATAGATTCAATAGAGGTATTTCAATGGTTGCTCCATCTTTTTTAACTATTTTGCTTTGGAAATATGTGTAGAAAAAATCATTGCCATACTCTTTTCTCAGAGATTCTTCAAGCAATACATTGTATTTTGCACGTGCCATTACATTATCGGTTGAGTGATTTTTTACCAATGCACTTGCCAATGCCACAGCCGAAGATACCGCACCACCACTGTTATAGCGCAAATCCAATATCATCTCCGTAACTCCTTTACTCTTCATCTTTGCCAATACCTGCATCAGTTGCAAGTCATATCCGTAGGAGTTGTCACCTTTGTCGTGAGAAAAGAAATTGTAAACAAGGTATCCGATTTTTTTATTATCAAAAGTATAAATACTATCAAGAAATACAGGATTTTCGGCAAATTGCGAATTCATTTTTACGGTAACATCATTCAATTCTTCTACCATGAGTTCGCCGGTATCATGATTTTGAACGTAACGCACTCTTGATAGAGTTTTTTCGCTGTTTCCGGAAAAGATATCCCGATAATTTTTGTCGGTAATGGTAATTCCATTGACAGCCCTGATGCAATGACCACGTTTTACGCCTTTTATTTCAGCATCGCTCCCTCTTTTTGTGTAGATTATTCTCATCTCTACTTCTGGATTTCCATTGACTATGTAATATGGTTGATACTCAAATCCAATATCGTAAGAGGATACACCGCTTAGCGAATTTAGCAGATCAACGTAGTTATCTTGAATCCATGAAAATCTGTCGCCATCGGGATTGCTTTGAGCATCGTATTTGTAAAGAATTTTATCGAAAAAAATATCGGGATTAACTTCATATTGAGCGGATGCAAGTACGGGTAGTTTATCGTTCCACAAGTAATAGACGCTCATGTTTTCATAAATCCACTTGTTTACATATTCATTATCCGATTGGTTAGTAATATTATTCTTTTCACAAGATATGTTCAAAAAGAATAACACTAAAGTTATTGTGTATAAAAATATCTTTTTCATTGATTTAATAGTTGTTATTTGTATAAATTAGATAATCAATTCTCCTTTACCTTGTCTGACAATGGTAAACTCTTCACCTGTGCAATCAACAACGGTTGACGGGTCAATACCACCGTATCCTCCATCAACAATAATATCTACAATATTTCCCCATACTTCGCCAATCAATTCGGGATTTGTAGCATACTCAATTTCATTATATTCATCGTTCTTTATCGTTGCATTCATTATGGGATTACCAAGAGCTGCAACAATGGACTGAACAATATTATTGTCGGGAATTCTAATTCCGACAGTTCTTTTGTTTTTATAAATCTTTGGCAAAGAAGATGTTGTCGGTAGAATAAAAGTAAACGGACCGGGTAAGTTTTTTTTCATCAACTTGAATGTTGGTGTATCTACTTTGGCATATTCGCTTATATCGCTCAAACTGTTGCAAATAATAGAGAGATTGCTTTTTTGCGGATTTATGTTTTTAATCTGGCAAATCTTTTCTACTGCGCGTACATTCAGAGCATCGCATCCCACACCGTATAGTGTATCGGTTGGGTATATAACCAAGCCTCCGTCGCGTAAAACTGAAACAATACGCTCAATTTCTCGAGGACTTGGATTTTCGTTGTAAAGTTTAATAATCATAATGGCTACAAATGTATAAAAAATTTTTTAGTTGATGAGTTTTTGGTAAACAAGTAAACATGTTTTTTGGGTGGATAGTGGCACGTGATGCGTTTTTTTTCAATGTGCTAATTTGCAAATATGCCAATGTAGTAATGTTTTAGTTGACAAATGTCCTGTGAACGAGTATCCTTTCGAGAAGCCCGAATTACAATTCTCTCCTACGTGAGTTTATCCCAGATTACGCAGTAGAAAAGATGCCTCTTGTTTAAATTGTTGATATATTGTAAATTAATGAAGTTTGTCAAAAAAACTTTGCAAAATCTATCTCATTGAATTATAGTTTATTGTCTGTTGCTTAAAAGCCTACTGCGTAATTTGGGTTTATTAAAAAACGGTGATTTTAAAACTAAAACCACCGCTTTAAAGAGAAAAATCCAAAAAAGTATTTATTTAAAACTTATCCGTAGATAATATTTCCTCCTTCATCTCTGAATTCGTCTAATCCGTTGCTGTATTGCTTCATTGCACGAAGGCTCATACCCATTGAAGAGAAACCTCCATCGTTGTAAAGGTTTTGCATGGTAACTTTACGAGTAAGATCAGAAAACATAACAATGCAGTAATCTGCACAATCATCTGCACTTGCATTGCCGATTGGCGACATGCGTTCTGCAAAATCCATCAAATCTTCCATGCCTTTTACTCCGCTTCCGGCGGTAGTCATAGTAGGCGATTGCGAGATAGTGTTTACTCTGACTCCTTTTTCGCGACCATATATATAACCGAAACTGCGGGTAATCGATTCGAGCAACGCTTTTGCGTCTGCCATATCGTTGTATCCGTAAAATACACGTTGTGCAGCTACGTATGTAAGTGCAAGAATAGAACCGTTACGCTCAATTGCATCGAGTTTTCTTGCAACTTGCAACATTTTATGAAATGATATTGCTGATATATCTAATGTTTTTAGTAGCATATCATAATCCAAATCATCGTAAGTGCGTTTCTTTCGCACGTTTGGCGACATACCGATAGAGTGTAGTACGAAATCGATTTTTCCGCCTAAAATCTCCATCGATTTGGCAAAAACCATATCCAAATCGTCCACATTAGTAGCATCGGCAGGAAGAATTTCGGCATTGAGTTTTTCTCCCAGTTTATTTGTATCACCCATTCGCACTGCCACAGGCGTGTTTGATAATGTTATTACGGCTCCTTCTTCAACGGCACGTTCAGCCACTTTCCAGGCAATTGATTGTTCGTTAAGCGCTCCAAAAATAATGCCTCGTTTACCTTTTAATAAGTTGTGATTCATATTTATTACTTTTTGATGTTCCACAAGAAATCTATGAAAAGAGTCCTTATATTGAGAAACTGCACAAAAATACAAAAAATGTGCAGCTTTAAAACATTTATATTACGAATTAGTTCAAAAAAGGGTGTAATATTCTTGTTTTTTGAGTTTATTAAGTAAAAAATAATCCAAAATAGTTATTTATTATTATTGCTGTTTGATAAAATAATATTGTATTGCCTGAATAGGTGAAGTTTCCAAGCCATTTATCAGGAATGATTACGAAAATCGTTTTCTATAAATCATTCAGATTAAGATGAAAATATTAATCGGACAGCAATAATCTATTATAATTAAAGCAACAAAGTATGGTTATTACGAAAAAATCAGTTTGACAGGCTATTGCGCCATATCAAACTGATTTCTTTTATATTCCGAAAGTAATCCTTACTATCTTATTTACTTATTTAATGCCTAATTTAGCTTTTACAAAAGCAGTAGCATCTGTTGCCGTAGTGCTGTGATACAAAATAGTACCGGCAGCAAGGTCAAAAATATAGGTAAATCCTTTTTCTTCACCAACTGCTTTTATAGCATCATTTATTTTTTGATAAACGGGAGCCAACAGTTTTTGTTGAAGTTCTTGTGACTCTTTTTGACTGTTTTGAACAAAAAGTTGATATCTTTCATTCAATTGGTCTAACTGTTTTTGTTGGTCAGCTTTGGCTGTTTCGCTTAATGTAGCTGCATTTTTTTGAAATTCTTCGGCTTTTTTATTGAATTCATCAACAATAGCTTGTCCGTCTTTTGTTATCTGTTCTTGTTTTTTAGTCAATTGCGACTCTATATCTGCCAACTCAGGCATAGCATTGAAAACCTCTTGAGAATTAATAAATGCGATTTTGTCTTGTGCAAAAACAAAAAGCGGTGCTAACACAAAAAGTAGTGTGATTAATTTTTTTGTCATATCAATATTATAAAATTTAATTTTGTTTGATTCTCTTTTAAATAGGCTACAAAGTTAATACTTTTTTCGCTTAATATCCTAATTTTGACAGAACCTGATTGCTTATATCTATGCTTGGAGATGCAAAAATAATAGACGTTGCCGATGCTCTATCTACTACTACCTGATAGCCGTTGGCTGTTGCAATCTCTTTTACGGCATTGTAAATATCGTCTTGAATAGGCTTCATAAAGGCTTGTCGTCTTTTAAAAAGTTCGCCTTCGGGACCAAAATATTTGTTTCTCAGTGTAGATATTTCATTCTCTTTAGCTACAATCTCGTTTTCTCTCGCGGTTTTAGCTTCTCCTGCCAGGAAAACAAGGTCTGCCTGATATTTTTTATACATAGCTTCCACCTCGTTAGCCTTTTTATCTATTTCGGCTTGCCACTGTTTAGATACATTTTCAAGTTGACGATTTCCGTTTTCGTAAGAAGGTATTTTACCGAGTATAAACTCCATATCAATAAGTGCATACTTTTGTGCAAAAGTTCCGGAGACGAACATTATCAGAAAGAATCCGATTAGCGATATTCTCTTTTTCATTTTATAAAATTATTAATGTTTATACTAATTTGATTTTTATATTAAGTTATTTTGAACCTATACAAAATAAAAGATGCTGAAGTTGTCAATATGTTTATATTTTGCCGGTTAAATATTGTCAAATAGTTGTTGTTTTAAAATTCCTGCCCGAGAACGAAAGAAAACCTACCTCCCGAGTTTTTTCTGCCACCGAGTATCGGATCAAATCCGTATGCCCAGTCAACACCCATCAGACCGACCATAGGCAGGAATATACGTGCACCTACTCCGGCAGAACGTTTCAAGTCGAAGGGGTTGAACTGATTTATCCTACGCCAAGCATTGCCGGCTTCAACAAATGTGAGAACATAAGCGGTTGTATTGGGGTTCAAAATTATCGGATAACGTAGTTCTAAGCCTAATCTCGTATAGGCTCTTGCCTGAACACCGATAGATTGGTTTTCGTATCCTCTCAATGCCACTTGCTCGGTTGCAAAAGAAGTGGAGTATCCTGACATTCCGTCTCCACCCACCTCGAATGTTTCAAACGGAGTTAACTTATTGCGATTGTAATGTCCTAAAAATCCGAATTCAACTCTTGTAGCTATAACCGGAGTTCTTGTTATCGACATTGAAGTGAGCGATGTGTATGTTCTTGCTTTGAATTTCCATTTGTGATATTCGTTCCATTTATATTTGTCCGGGTTACTGTTTTCCATTGCTGCATAATCTATGTTGTCAAAAAGAGAATATGGTGGGGTAACATTCAAACTTAAAGAAAACTGCGATCCTGTACGTGTATATATTGGACTATCTGTAGAGTTTCGTGCAAATGTAAGGTTTATAGATACACTATTGCTGGCTCCGGTAGTAAATGGAAAATTATTCCAACTTCTACTCCAGTTTTTCAAGTTATATCTTTGATAACCCAATTCGGCTTGCACATAGAAGTAGTCGTCGGGCCAATTTAAACGTTTACCATAACCGATAGAAGTACCTATCATTTCAAAAACCTGACTCGGGTCTAACGAATTAATCATTGCTTGTTCATACATCTGGTTATTATACATATAATTATATGGGCTGTACATGCCGCCGCCATACATATATGGATCGTAGTACATATTTTGTTGAAACAGGTCATTTCTTAATCCTGTAAATCTTGAGTAGTAGCCATTTAACGAAAAGTTATTAGGTCTTTTTCCTCCAAACCAAGGTTCGATAAAAGAGAATTGATACGATTGATAATATCTTCCGTTTGTTTGTGCACTCAAGATAAGGGTCTGTCCTTCTCCCTGTGGTATTATTCCTTTATAAGATGATGGATTAAACATATTCTTTAAAGAGAAGTTGTTGAGTTTCAAACTCAATTTTCCGACTAATCCGGTAGGTCCCCATCCGGCAGAAAATTCTATCTGGTCGTTTCCTTTCGATGTAAGCGGATAACCTATACTTACCGTTCCATCTTCAGGATTTGGAATAATATCGGGTTGTAAGTTTTCCGGATCGAAGTGTCCTGTTTGTGCAATCTCTCTGATTGAACGAATTATATCTTCCTTGCTATATACAGCTCCCGGTTTTGTACGCAACTCTCTGCGGATAACGTTTTCATAAAGTCTGTCGTTTCCTTGAATAGTTACATTTTTTATAGTAGCCTTTGTTCCTTCTATAACACGAAGTTCTAAGTCAACCGAGTCGTTTTCAATATTAATCTCAATAGGGTCTATACGAGAGAAAAGATAACCTCTATTCTGATATAGATTAACTACCGCATCTTCGTCGGTTAACAATCTTTCGTTAAGTTTTTTCTGATTATAAATATCCCCATTTTTCATATTCAAAATTCTATTAAGATCGTATGAGTTATACTGAGTATTTCCCACCCAATTTATAGAACGAATATGATAAAGTGCTCCCTCTTCGATTTTTATATTGATATTTACACTTTTTTCGTCATGTTTATAAACCGTATCCTGAATAATCTCCGCATCTCTATAACCATACTCATGGTATTTGTTAATAATGTTTTTTTTGTCTTCGGCATACAAATCGTCAACAAACTTTTTAGACCTGAACAGATGCAACAGATTGCCCTTTTCGTTGGTTTTCTTCATCGTCCACTTCAACTTTCTATCACTGAGCGATTCGTTTCCTGTGATATTTATCTTATTAACTTTGATTTTTCCTTTTTTATCAACATTGATTTCTAATAAAATTTGGTTTTTTGCACTAATATCCGGACGTTGATTAATGGAAACTACAGCTTCTCCAAAACCTTTTTCCTTGAAATAATTTTTAATTATTGTTTCTGCAGTTTTTATTTGGTTTGGCGTAATTTGATTTCCTTTTACTACACTAATTTTGGCTTCGATATCCTCTTGCTCTCCTTTTTTTAATCCTCTAAAACGAATATCCGATACACGGGGACGGTCGGTAAGTCTTATTTCTAACCAAACGCTATCTCCTTCAATCTTAGTTTGAAATATTTTAGCATCGGAAAAAAGTCCCTGTTTCCAGAATCTTTTTATGACATTTGAAATATCTTCTCCCGGTATTTGAATCTCTTGTCCCTTAGCCAATCCGGAGAAACCAACTAAGACAAACTCCTGTGTTTCGTACATCGTTCCTTCAATTCCCGTAACATCGATATCTGCAATGATAAATTTACGCGGTGCGATACTGTAGTTTACTACAGGATTTATTTCGCTTGTTGCGGAATGTGATGTAGATGCTGTTTTTACTGTATCTGCAACATGAGCCATAACGGTGTTAAGCACAGCGTTTTGCCCAAAGGTAATTGAGTGGAATCCTATTGTAAATAGTATTGTTAGCCAAAAGAAATTTTTCTTCAACATAGTTGTATTTTGTCGTTTCTATATAAATTTTTTTTGAAACGTTTATTGAGTTAATTATTCTTCAGAGTTTAGTTGTTCGCTGATTTTTCCAAATCTCCTTTCTCGATTGTTATATTCTAATATTGCTTTAAACAGCTCTTCTTGTCCGAAATCGGGCCAATAAGTGTCTGTAAAATATAGTTCTGTATATGCCAATTGCCAGAGCATGAAATTGCTTATTCTAAGTTCACCGCCTGTTCGTATCAGCAAGTCAGGGTCGGGCATCGATTTTGTTGTCAGATATTCAGAAATTTTCTCTTCAGTAATTTCATTTTCTTTCAAAAAGCCGGTTTTCACATCTAAACTCATTCTCTTTAGCGCGTCGGTAATTTCCCAACGAGAAGAGTAGCTCAATGCGAGCACCATATTCAGCCCTTTTCCGTTTGATGTCTCTTCTATGCAATTAATCAAAACACTTCTTGTTTTTGAAGGAAGTCTGTCTATATCACCAATAACAGTCAATCTCACTCCATTTTTCTTAAGACTCTCAATCTCTCTTGTTATTGCATAAACCATCAGCTCCATCAAAGCCTCTACCTCTTCATTTGGTCTATTCCAATTTTCGGTAGAAAATGCATACAGAGTTAAATATTTTACACCTGCTTCGTCTGCTGCTTCCACAGTTTTACGAACAGCTGTAACACCTTCACGATGTCCTTCTGCCCGCTCTAAATTTCTGCTCTTTGCCCATCTGCCATTGCCATCCATTATGATTGCAATATGCTCGGGTATATGTCTGTTTTTTAAGTCTTTTAACGAAAGCATAGTTTTTATTTTTTATCGCGTTGTCCGCAACACGGGTCTTGCCTCAAGCCGAAATCCCATGTTATAAAAATCATAGTTATTGAGTACCAGTCTTGATTTTTCAAGAAACTGCTCTTAATTCCGTAAGGTGCGTCTAAACTCCACTCAGCATCTTTTTCGGGTGCATCGAGATCATCGCCGAAAAGTTTTTTAAGCGAAAACTCCGCTCCTATGTTTAGCCTATTTTTCAATTTATACTTAAATCCCAAACCAATAGGGACATAACCGTTGAAAAACAATTTGTTGCCCGTAGCGAATGTTGCCCCTGCTCCGGTAAATATATAAGGAGTGTAGCGTTTAGTGTTCATATAAGTGTACATATCGCTATAGGGGAAGAAGTTAAATTCTATCTGTCCACCCAAATCGACTAAGATTCTGTTAAACGAAGCATTTTTCTCGTGCGGAAATATATACCCGCTATTGGCACTGTTCCCCGAAATAGTTCCACCTGACAAACTTCCCTTTATTGCCCAGTGAAAATTTATGTTTTGTCTGAAAAACAATCCTCCTGCTACTCCGGGATTTTGAAGAATTTTGGTTTTGTTGGCGTCGCCCATATAAAAAGTTGTACCGGCAGAAGCTCCAAACTCATACTTATACTCTTGAGCTATCGTTTTTTGTGAAATAAACAGATAGCATCCCCAAAATATAAGTAATATTGAAATTAATCTTTTCATCTTTGTTTATATTTGCAAAACAACTATGTACATCTATTTCTTAACGAAAAAAAATGGGTTAAATTATTTGCAAAGTACAAATCGTTAGTTAACTATCAATTTGTTTAGCCTGCCTCGCCACACTTCTGAAATTTGTTGCGTGCCGGATACTCCGCCGAATATCCATATAAAGTTTTTATCATCCGTTATTATAGTGGTTTTTGTTCTATCGACAAACTCTTCCGGGAGTACCTGATTTTCTCCGGTTTTAAACCATCTCAATCCATAATCGGGTGATGTGTAAAGCACATTTTCGTATATTTCCTCACCCTCTCTTCTTTTTACTATTCCGGTGCCTCCTTCATTGTTTCCTTCATCGTTATTATCTTCAGTTTCAACTACTATTTGCTGTCTGAGTAGCAGATACAGAGTGTTGTCGTACCAAAACAGAGTGTTGTTGTGAAAATCGAAACCTGATTGGTTGGGAATTACTACATTTTTTATTTCATTTCTGTTCTCTTGTAAAAGCCATATTTGATTGTTCTCTGTTGCATCTTCTTTTGTTCCTCCTGACAAAATAATATATTTTGCCGAATATGTGTGTGGATTTTCAATACTTAATGATGCAAAATCGGACATAGGAATTCCGTTAGGGATAATATTCATCACCTCAAAAGATGAGAAATCTGAGGTTTTTGCAAATCTTTTTACACCTTCATACTCTATTGCCGTAAGAATTGCAAAATCACCGATAGCAGAAGGAAGTTTACCATAAATAGAAATCAGAGGATATTGAGTTTCCAATTGGGTCCAAAAGTATCCGTTGAGCGATTTATAAAGGTTGTTATTCTCATCGAGAGCATAACAAGCACTTATCGAATTGTTTTGAAACGAGATTATGCTGTTTATACGAGTATTTGCAGGTAATCCTGAAATGGTTTCAGAGTTCCACTCTCTTCCGTTATCAGCAAACGAAGACATTGCATGAATAACGTTTTCCGATTTAAAATAGGTAAAGAATCTATTGTCGATTAGTACTGTTTTTTGAGTGTCAATCGTATTCGTGTTATGATAGTTTTGAGCTAAAAGAAACCATTGAATAAGATTTGGGTCATGCTGATGTATGTTTGCCTTAAACTGATACAAACGAACAGTTTTTTTATCAGCAGCCGTTGTTTCAATGGATGTTAATCGAGAAAATGATACAGAATCTTTCATGTTCCAGGTGTAAGTGCTGTCGGGATTTTTCAGATTGATTACAATCTTTGATAAAGCTCCTGCACTTACGCCGGAAATATTCAAATTCACGCTGTCAACGTGAAAAAGATATGGCAGCGAATCTCTGTTAAATATTGTTTTATTAAGCTGGTCTATAGTGAAAGAAGTGGATGGCAGTACCTTGTTCGAATCGGTTTTAGAAGTAAAAGATATGCTATAAATTTGTGCATCGCTCGATAATTCTACTTCAGTTTCTTCTGAGCCTTTGCCCAAACAAGAAGATAATGCTACAGACAATGCTGTAATAATGAGACTTTTAAATAGATATTTTATTGTCATTGGTTTCAAAAAAAGATTGTTCTGGACAATTTAATTAAACTCTACAAAAGTAGAAATATTTTTGGCTATTACCATACTAAAAAAGGTATTTAAAGAAAATTTCGAGTTATTTTATTCTTTAAATGAATTCTGACGGAACCTGAATAGGTTTTAGTGTTCTGTTTTTCGGCTGTAATAACGGGAGACTTGACGCCTTTTATAAGTTTTTTTTCCGAAATTTCCACGAAAGCCTCATCCCATATATTTTTCTCGATAAATGATGTAAGCAACTGTGCTCCTCCCTCTATTATTACCGAATTTATGTCCTCTTCGTATAAACAACTTAAAATTTGATTATTGGTATCGCCCGAAAAATCTATCTGCTTTACAACCACATTATCGTTCGGATAAGTATTTGTTTCAGATACATTTTGCGTGAAAACAATAGTTTTGGATTGGTCGTTAAAAATCGAAAAATTGTGCGGTATTTTGTTCTCTTTGTCAATCACAACTCTTACAGGATTATCGCCAAACCATTTTCTTGCCGTCAGTTGAGGATTATCTTTCAGAGCTGTGTTAGTGCCGACCATTATGCCCGAATTCTCGGTTCTTAGTTTGTGCGACAGGCATTGTGTGATAGAATTAGATAGTTTCGTGGGCAATATTCTGTTATCCTCTCTGATAATATCGATAAATCCGTCGCTGCTTTCTGCCCATTTCAGAGTGATATATGGTCGTTTATAAATCTGATTTACAAAGAAAACCCGATTCAACTCACGTGCTTCATCCTCTAACATTCCCAACGAAACATCAACACCGTTATCTCGTAAAACATCGACACCTCTGCCCGAAACAACCGGATTGGGGTCTAAAACCGCAACTACAACTTTTGGAATTTTATGATTGACAATCAGTTGGGCGCAAGGAGGCGTTTTCCCGTAATGGGAACAGGGTTCTAACGATACATATATGGTCGATTTTGACAACAGGCTCTTATCTTTTACCGAATCTATCGCATTTACCTCGGCATGTTTTCCGCCAAACTTTCGATGAAACCCTTCGCCGATAATTCTACCTTCATGCACGATAACTGCACCAACAAGCGGGTTCAGCTTGGTTTGCCCAAGCCCTCTTTTTGCCAACTGCAAGCATCTAGCCATATATTTTTCATTAATCGCCATTTTTTTATACCTTTGTTTTTTTCTCAAATCAATATGCAAACAATCATCAAACAAATCAAAGAAGAACTATCTGCAATATACACTCCTGCGGAAGTTAGTGCGCTGATAAGAATGATTTTTGAAGATGAGTTTCATATCTCTTTTTCGGATATTGTAACTTACAAAATTAACAATTTATCTTGTTCCGAAACATCAAAACTAAATGAATTTGTTACCCGACTAAAAAATTATGAGCCAATTCAGTATATTTTGGGAAAAACCGAGTTTTTCGGATTACCTTTTTCGGTCAATTGTTCCGTTCTGATACCGCGACCAGAAACCGAAGAGTTGGTCGAATGGATTATCTCCAATCATGCCGACTTATCGGGCAACATTCTCGATATTGGCACCGGAAGCGGCTGTATAGCAATATCATTGGCGAAAAACATTCACAATGCCAATGTATCTGCTTGGGATATTTCCGAAAACGCACTTGATGTTGCCAAACAAAACGCGATAATAAACAAAGTTGATATTACTTTTGAAAAAGTAGATATTCTGGGTTGCAATTTTTCCGACAAAAGATGGAACATAATAGTCAGTAATCCGCCCTATATTGCCGAGTCTGAGAAACGGGAAATGGAAAATAATGTACTGATTTTCGAGCCTCATCAAGCTCTTTTTGTGGAAGATAATAATCCTCTCGTTTTTTATGAAAAAATTGCCGATTTTGCGTTGCAAAACCTTGTATCGGACGGCTCTCTCTATTTCGAAATCAACAGAGCAAAAGGCGACGAGATTGAGCGTATGCTGAGAGAGAAAGGATTTACGCATGTTGAAATAAAAAAAGATATTTCACAGAATCAAAGGATGGTGTATGCCAAAAATGGTTGAAACATAATCTAATAATCATGGAAAAGGAAGAAAAAAAAATAGACATCAAGAAAGTTTATGCCTCAATGGCTCGAAAATGTTCTGCAAAAGAGTGTTCTTCTTTCGACATAAAACGTAGCCTGCAAAGGATGTCTCTACCTGAAAATCAAATATCTGAAATAATAGCTCTGCTACAAGAAAACAGATTTATTGACGACAAGCGTTATGTCCGTAGTTTTATAAACGATAAACTGAAAATTAACAAGTGGGGCAAAAATAAAATCGCGTTCGCCTTGCAACAAAAGAATATTGACCATCAGGCAGTTAATAAGATTTTCGAGGAAATTCACGCCGACAACCTGACTGATGAACTAAAGCCATTATTGGAAAAGAAAGCAAAAAGCATTCGTGGCAATAACGTTTTCGAAAAAAGAAACAAACTGATTCGTTTTGCACTCGGCAGGGGGTTTGAAATGAGAGATGTAGTAAAGGTTGTTAATCAAATTTATAACGAATGAAACTGCGTAGAATCATAAAAGAGTTTCAAAATCTCTTCTATCCGAATTGCTGCCTGATTTGTCACTCCGGACTGATAACGGACGAAGAGGAGATTTGTCTGCAATGCTTGTATAAATTGCCGCGAACAAACAATTATCTCGAAACACACAACCATATAGAAGACAGATTATGGGGGCGTTTTCCGTTTCAGCGAATAGCAACTTTCTGTTTTTATACAAAAGGGGGAATGCTACCGCCGCTTATTCACAATCTTAAATATAACAATGGAAAAAACGTGGGAATATTGCTCGGGAAAATTTACGGAAAGGATTTGCTCGACAGCAACTTTATCAACACTGTTGACTTTATCGTTCCTGTGCCTTTACATCCCGAAAAAGAGAAGTTACGAGGCTACAACCAATCGGAAATGATTGCAAAAGGTATTTCTCAAACTACGGGAATTCCGTTATCGAACGACAATTTACAAAGATCTATCTCAAATCCCACACAAACGAAAAGATCCAAATCGCAAAGGTGGGAAAACGTAAAAGGCATTTTTGATTTAAAAGAGCCTTCGAAATATGCGGGACATCATATACTTTTAGTGGATGATGTAATCACAACCGGCTCAACTATAGAAGCTTGTGCTTCCGCATTGACACAATCGCCCGATATTAAAATAAGTGTTGTGGCTTTGGGAGAAGCGATATAAAACGAGTTGGTGCTTTAGTAGATTTGTGTTTCGAGTTACGTGTTTCGGAGGACGAAGGGGAGACTTGGATAGGAGAGGAGTTTACCTGTTCACTGCTTAACTTGTTTACTGGATGTCTTTTTTTTATATTACGGTACTCTGCAAATTATGAATGCTAAAAGGAGCAATTGAGTTACAACAAACTTATTAAGATACTACGCACCGAAACATTGGCTGTCGCAAGTTCCACGCGAAAGGATTTGCGAGAACGAGAACACCAATCACAAACCACCCATCATACATTAACAAGAAGTTATCTTTGCTAAACAGGAGTTATCCTATTTCTTTCTTATTCAGGGGGTATCCTTATTGATAAAACCATGTTAAAATAATTCTTTAAATCCTTTTTATTTTAAAAGAAAATATATACATTTGTAGCAGTATCTCAAAGCATTGTCTTTGCGATAAGAAAAAATAAGTAGGAAGCGTTATGCTTCATTCTTCCTATAGCGAATCGTGAGAAAATTCAAAGAGAGGGAGAATGATATAGAGGCTTTCCACGTCATGGGCGTGGGGGGGCGTATGTGTCATTTTTTTCTCTAAGGCTGTTCTCACGAGCCCGCTATAGAAGAGTGGTGTCATACGGACCTCACGCTTCTTTTTTTATGTATTAACAATTCTCTATCTTGGGGTCTGAGAGATAAAACAAATGTTTTCAATCATGTTAAAACCAAAAGTTTTATTGACCATAACGGTCGCAATAGCCATAGTGGGTAGTGCTTGGTTATTATCAAGAGGTATTCGTTATTTTAGACATGGAGACCCAATTATTACTGTTACAGGAAAGGCGGAACGCAATATAAAAAGCGACCTTACCTATTGGAAAATAAGTTTAACAACTAAAGAAAATGAACGCTTGAAAGCTTATGAGGTACTGCAAGAATCTCATAATAAAGTAATTTCTTTTTTGAAAGAAAAGGGAATTACTGAAAATGAAATAACAGTTTCAAATTCTTCCGTGAAACATTATGATGGATATAATGATGAATACTATTCTAATAGAAAGACACCCATAAAATATTATATCGCATCCATTAATATTATTGTAAAATCAGAACGTGTAGATGAAATCGAAAATGTGTATCAAAAAATTCAGACCTTGTTCATCCCAAAAATTGATTTAGACATTCATTCTCCTAAATACTATTATACTAATATGAATGTTTTGAAAATGGATTTGTTGAAAGAAGCATCTTCCGATGCTTATAAACGTGCCTCTATTATCGCTGAGGGAAGCAACAGTGGTATTAAAAATTTATCCTCATCAACTATGGGTGTATTTCAAATTATTGGAGCTAATACCGATGAAGAATATAGTTGGTATGGATCATTGAATACAGAATCCAAGATGAAAATAGCTAGTGTGACTGTACGCTCATCTTATAAAATCAAATGATATTAAAAATTTATGAAACAATTATTAAAATCTTTATTCTTAGCAGCAATTCTTACTGTGTTGGCGATAACACTATACAGTTGCGATGTTCCGAGCTATGTGAGCAAAGATAGCTACAGGCAATTGCAAGAGCGAGAAAGGGAGTATCGCCGTAAAGAAAACATAAGGCGCACATATCGCGAACCAATGGAAAAAGCGGCTTTGCGCATGACCAAGCATATTTCCAATATTATCTCTCCTCAGAGCGGCAAAAATTGGCGTCCTTCTGTGGACATAGAAAATATGGAATATTACAAAAAGGATAATATGGTAGCAGCCTATGTGATATTACGTTGGGATGCGCGTCATTTTCCGGCGGGCATAGGCTATGGTACTTGCGAAGTAGACGGTATTTTATATTTATACTTGCCCTATCGGACGATAGACAGTAAAAAAGCTTTTTTTGAATACGACAGAGTAAACGACCATGTTACAAAAGTATCCAACAGTAGCCATTGGGAGCAAATAAGCAGAGGTTTGATTATTACAATGGAATAACAACAGAAAAATACCAAAGCAATTTATTAATTCAAAGAACAATTTTACTTATGAAAAAAACATTATTTATATCTTTCGCCATATTATTGATATTCAACATGTCGATGATGGCACAATCTAATCAAAAAAAGAAAAAATACTCCTATCGAGAACTGCAAGAAATTGAAAAGGAGTATCGCCGTAAAGAAACCATCAGGCGTGCTTATCGTGTACCAATGGAAGAAGCGGCATTGCAGATGACCAAGCAAATTTCTAATATTATCTCTCCGCAAAGCGGAAGAAATTGGCATCCTACCGTGGACATAGAAAATATGGAATATTACAAAAAGGAGAATATGGTGGCAGCTTACGTGATATTACGTTGGGATGCGCGCAACTTTTTGGCAAATATAAATTGGGGCACTTGCGAAGTGGGCGGTATTTTATATTTATACTTGCCCTACCGGACGATAGACAGTAAAAAAGCTTCTTTTGAATACGACAGTGCTAACGAACATGTTAAAAGGCTTTCTAACAATGACCATTGGACGCAAATAAGCAAAGGATTAGTTGTTACGATGGAATAATAGCAACAGAAAGATGTTGTAGCATTTTTTGGTAAATATTATTCTCTCATAGCTATGGCGTGATAATTAATCCTCACGATATAATCGTGCCAGCGCATGCAATCAGCATAAAGCAGAGCAGCTTACGGTAAACAATGACCCACAAACATTGCCTGAAAGCCTCCGAAATTTATCGGTACAAGCAGTACTTCATAGAAGTACAACCACTTCGGGTTGAAAGGTTGGGTTGTCGTTTGCACCATAAGCTGCGCTCCGATTACATAAGGTTATGAATTTTAGGCTTTCCAAGTTATTTATCTGTAATAATTGCTGAAATCATCTACAACAAATCTTATCAATTTAAAATGAGAATATTTATCGAACGACAACAAATTTTTTGTACTCTGTTGCATTGTTTGCTATTGGACTTTGGTTATTGCGCCTTGTTTCTAAAAATAAATCCTTCACTTTGCCGAAGTTTCGTTAAGAATTCGCAGAACCTCCCTTAGGCAATGTGACAGGATGCCCAAAACACGCCCACGTAAACCACATACCAGAAACAATCAATGCGGCAATTGCGATAGAGGTTGGTTAAATATCAAAATTATTATCAAGCATGAGATAATGAAAAATGCAAGCATATTACCATGCTTTTGCGAGTAAACAGAATTTTTTCGAAGTCGGTCAGGTATAACAAACAATCTGTATCGAAAATAGGAATATAATTGGTATATAATTATTCCGATAAGAGATCCAACGATAATTCCGCCGACAATATCCGAAATAAAATGGACTCCCAAATATATACGCGAATAACTGTTTATCGTAGCCCAAGTTAAAGCGACAACAGTTAGTCGTCGATTTTTAAACAGTAGCGATAAGAAAACAGCCAACCCGAAACTGTTTGTAGCGTGTCCGGAAATGAATCCGAATCGTCCTCCTCTATAATTATTCACCATATCTACAACATTCATAAAATCGGGATGGTGAGTTGGGCGTAATCGACCGAAAAAGGGTTTAAACAAACCTGATGATACTTGATCGCATGCAACAAAAAGCAGTATAAAAAAGAGAGTTGTCACAATAGCCTCTTTAGGTCGTGTCTTATAGAAAAACAGAAACAGGACGAACAACAGCAGCGGTGTCCATACAAAGCGTCCGCTTATTGTCCACATTACATTGTCTAAAAAGATGGAATTGCTGCCATTTAGCAGTAGAAACAGGTCTCTTTCTAAAGGCAGTATATTTTCAACTATTTCTTTCATATACAGTAGATATTTTTATGTGGTTAAAGTAGATAATATGCTGAGACTAAATGATTTCAACGTTTTCATCCGTCGTCCATCCTACACTTCCGTTTCCAATTTCCACTTCAATCCAGTTATTATCTCTATTTCGCACTTTTACTTTTGTTCCTTCGTGCAACTGAAAAACCTCTTTGCTACTTGTTTTCGGCTCTGCATATATTGTTGCGGACCCCATCATTATTATTGCAGAATTGCGATTTATTAGTTTATTTTTCTGTTTAAAAGAGAAAGCGTTAGCTGCAAAAACAAGAGACATAAACACGATACTTGAATAGAACGCTGTTTTCTTAATCCATACAACCCTTGAAAACAGAAATGTACCAACACTGCATAATAACAGAATGAAAAACAGTATTCCAATCCAAGCCCAACCGTTTGATGTAAACAGATTTTGTATAGCGTTCATCCAATTGGAAATAAATAAATCGTTTACCGATTCAATTTTATCTTCGGTACGCAAACGGGCAAATTTCAGATTGTGGCGAATATCTTTATCGTTTGGCTGAATCAATAAAGCTCGTTCATAATTTAAGATTGCTTTGCCCAATTGGTCGTTTCTGAAATAGGCATTTGCAAGATTGTAATAAATTTCGGGCGACTCTCTATTGCCGGACACTCCTTGAGTAACAGCTTGCTCGTAAAGTTCGATACTTTTTGTGTAGTCTCCGCTTTTGTAGGCTTCCAAGGCAATCTCATTCACACTTTGCGCCTTCAACGATAAAAAAACGCAACTTAAAACAGCTATTGATAATATATATTTTACTATTTTCATTTTGACAATATTATTTCCTTTTTAATCTGTTTTCCATCTCGCTAATAGCGAAAACCGTATCGTTATAAACACTTTCCATAGCACCTTCGCTTTCAACCGGTGCATAACGAGCAAATTCGCAAGTATTCAAGATTTTCATAAATTTGCTAATCAGCTCATCGTTAATACCTTTCGATGACAACTCTGCCTCAATATTCTCTTTTGTTAAATTTGCAATCGGGATAGAGAGTTTATCGCTGAAATATCCCCAAAGTGCACGCAATATCTCTTCGTAAAAGAGAGATTTATTATGTGCTTTCAGATGTTTTTCCGCTATTTTCAACCTTTTGGTTGCAACTTTATTTGCTTTCTTTGTTCGCGTCAAAACTATATTTGCATTATCCTTCGCTCTTTTTCGATTAAACAGATAAAGCAGAACAAACGCAATTAGCGGAATAATGTATAGAAACCAAAAAGTTATCGAACCGGCGAAAAATTTATCTTTCGAGAAAAACTGTGGTTTTTTTAGCTTTAAAAAGCGAATATCTTGCTCAACATCTACATTTTGTTGATTTACGTAATTGCTCGTTTTGGCTTTTGACGGATCGCCTTTTGCGATTTGCAAATCGTACGACGGAGATTTTACGGTTTTATATGTGCGACTATTCAAATCGAAAAAGCTAAATTCGATAGGCGGAATATTGAACTTGCCTTCGTAACGCGGGATTGCCAAAATCTCTATTTTGCGACTGCCTGTTAGTCCGTTGGTCGTAACCTTCAAATTATTATCTATAACCGGGTCATACACTTCAAAGTTTGATGGAAACTTAACTTCCGGTGTTTGAATCAATTTCATATTTCCGGTTCCCGAAATTTCGAAAGTCAGAGTGATTGGCTCGTTTGCTCTTGTTTGTTGAGTGCTGATTGAAGATTTGAAAGATAATGTACCTACAGCATTTGAAAAACTTTCGGGTTTATTATTCGGCAACTCTTTTACATCAATGGTAATCGGATTGGTAACCAAAGTTTTTCTCACATCAGCCATAACCTCTTGTGTACCGAAAAATGTAGAAACTCTTTTTCCCGAGGGTACAGAAAAAACCATCTCCAAACGTCCGCTCGGGATGGTAATTTTTCCTGAACGTTGTGGGAAAAGTATCGATTTTCGTAAATCGGCAGTCGAATAATTGCGTCCGTTATATCGCTCTATTTGCCCTTGATTAGACGGCACATCTACCTCTTCCACCATAAAGCCTTCAAACTCAGGGAAAGTGATTTTGCCAATATCAACAATGTTGAGCGTTGTATATAGTTTAAATGTAACGGTAAATCCTTCTTGCTCGTAAACACTGTTTTTCGATACAATTGCACGAATAAACGCATCTTTTTCCGATACATTTGGCGATGATGCCTGATTTTCCTGTTTTACTCCTACACTGCCGGAACCGGACTTGCCGGCTGGCAATACTTTGATATTTACGCTGTTAGATTTATAGATAGTGCCGTCAACATCTATAGTTGCAGGTGCAATGGTGAAATCGCCCTCTTTTTGAGCCGAAAATATATAGGTGTATGTTACCGAACTTTCGTTTGTTGTTTTTCCGTTTATTGTGGTACTTCTAAAACTTTGAGATTTGCTCGGTCCGAAAAGCACATCGAAACCATTGATTTCGGGCAATCTCAAATCGCGTCCATCTTTGTTGAGTACGTAACTAAGTCTGAACTGTTGTCCTTTTTCTACCGTGCTCGGTGCCGATGCGCGAAAAGTTACTTGTGCATTAGTTAAAGCTACGCTAACGAATATTAGCGTTATAAAAAATATTATCCTGTATATAGTGCTGTAATGTCTCATTACCAATTTTTATTTCTCCTTTTGTTCTCTTCTGCCTGTTTTTTACGCTGTTCTGCCTGCATTTTTTGCACTTTCTCTTGAGTTTCACGTTCATCCTGCTCTATCGCCTGTAAAATCTGCTGTGCATTTGAGCGCGACATCTGTTCGGGTTCTTCCGGCTCTTCGGGACGCTGTTGTTGATTTTGTTGCTGCTGATTTTGTTGATCTTGCTGTTGTTCTTGTTGTTGCTGTTCGTTTTGGTTCTGATTCTGATTTTGTTGTTGTTGATTATCTTGAATCAATTTCTGAACAACTGCAAGATTGTATCGCGCTTCATCATCTTGCGGATTGAGACGAAGAGCCATTTTATAGGCTTCCATCGATTTTTGCAACTCTTTTTTTTGTAACATAGCGTTACCGATATTGTGCCATGCTGCCGACATTTTTACCGGATCTTCCTGCTCAAGCGACAGATAGTGCTGCATCTGTTCGATAGATTTGTCCCACTCTTTTTGTCGATATAACGTATTCCCTATATTAAAAGTTGCCTCTTTCGAACCGGGATTTTCTTGTATCGCTTTATCGTAAAACTTGTAGGCATCGTCAATCTTCTGCTTGTTGTATGCTCTGTTTCCTTTACGCACATTGTTACGCACATCTTTTTGTGCCGATAGCGTAATCGGAATCAGCAAAAACATACAAAGCATAATATATTTTATTGCTAAGTTTTTCATTTAAATAATCTTACATTTTTATATAAAAGATTTTTCTTATCATATATTAGAATTTCCAAAACCAACAAGATAAGTAATATCCATGCAAAAAAGCCGAATTTCTCGTCATATTCCGAATATAAAAGAGTTGATGAATTGGCTGTTTCCAACTCATCGAGTTCGTTTTCTAATGCACGAATTGCGTTGTTTGTGTTATCGGCTTGTACATAGAGTCCTTTTCCGGCTTGGGCAATATCAATACACATCTGTTCGTTAAGTCGCGAAACCACAATCTGACCTTCATTATCGGTCATAAAGTTGTTTCTGTTCTCATTTACGGGAATCGGAGAGCCTTCTGCCGAGCCGATTCCGACAATATTTATCATAATTCCCGCATCGGCTGCCTGTTTTGCTATTTCGGTTGCATTTCCTTCGTGGTCTTCACCATCGGTAATAACAACAATAGCCTTATCCACATCTTTATCCGACGAAAAAGAGTTCATTCCCATAGTAAGTGCTTGTGCAATAGCTGTTCCCTGCACAGGAACGAGACTCGGCTCGATACTGTTCAGGAATATTTTTGCCGATTGAGTGTCGGATGTAAGTGGCATTTGCACGAATGCTTCTCCGGCAAATACGATAAGCGCAACTTTATCGTTTTTACGAACATCAATAAGACGTGTCAATATCTGTTTTGCTCTTGTCAATCTGTCGGGCGAAACATCTCTTGCAAGCATTGAGTTTGAAACATCTATAGCGATAACTAACTCAATACCTTCTTTTTCTACCGTTTCTACTTTTGTGCCGAA
The DNA here is from genome assembly GCA_041846575.1 of Bacteroidota bacterium. Lineage (GTDB taxonomy): Bacteria > Bacteroidota > Bacteroidia > Bacteroidales > Dysgonomonadaceae > JBGZFC01. Next base: position 43,322 of record JBGZFC010000049.1, on the reverse strand, counting down.
TTGCGGGCGAGCAATCATGATAATCCCAACGCACAAAGCTGAAAAAATGAGCCAAAACTTCAAATAAGAACGTTTAAGCGACAACTCCGGCATCATCTTTTTTAGTGTAGAAAGCGTGCCTAATTTTTGTACATCTTTACGTTTTTTGATGTTCAAAAAGATGTATATCGCCAGCAACAAAGGCATTACGATAAACAACCACAAATATTCCGGATTTCCGAATCTAAACATATTTATCTTTACCTCCTAAAAGGACTATTTATTTTATAAATCAGAAGTTTTATTTCAAATACTCAAATTCCTTTAAGGAATACTTCTTAACCATGTTCTGCGTAATAACAATTCAATTAAAACAAGAGCCAAAGCTCCGAATGCAAACCAATGAAACAGTTCCTGACGACGAGTTACATTCTGCACATTGATAAGATATTTCTCCATTTCATCAATCTCATCATATACTTTACGCAATCCTTCCGTATCTTCGGCACGGAAATATTTTCCGCCTGTCATGGATGCAATCTCGGTAAGCGTTTTTTCGTCAATATCCACAGGCATATTTTGCATGCGTATTCCGAAAGGTGTCTGCACGGGTGTTGGAGCCATTCCTTTTGTTCCAACTCCAACCGTGTAAACTCTGATACCGTACGAACGAGCCAAATCGGCGGCGGTAAGCGGTGCAATTTGTCCGCGATTATTCGTACCGTCAGTTAGCAAAATGACTACACGTGAATCGGACTCACTATCTTTCAATCTGTTCACGGCATTTGCCAATCCCAAACCGATTGCCGTTCCGTCTTCAATAAGACCGAAATCTATTTTATTCAGCAGATTCAATAAAACGGTATGGTCGGTCGTGAGCGGACATTGCGTAAAACTCTCTCCTGCAAAAATTACCAGCCCGATATTATCGTTTTGTCTGTCGGTAATAAATTCGGCAGCCACTTTTTTTGCCGCTTCCAAACGGTTGGGCTGTAAATCTTGCGACAACATAGAGCCTGATACGTCCAAAGTCATAACAATATCGATACCTTGCGTTTCGCTCTCTTCCCAACTATCTATGGCTTGCGGACGAGCAATCACGATGATAACAAACGTAACAGACATCAATCGTAAAACAAAAGGCAGATGTCGCATATATACTCTCACGCCGGGCTTCATTCCCTTGAATGCTTGTGTGGATGCCAACTTAAACGTTGCTTGTGTTTTTGATAAACGCATTATATACCACACAATTAGCGGAATAAGCAAAAGTAACAGATATAGATATTGGGGATGTAAAAACTCCATGTTAATTCTTTATATTAATTGCTGCCTTCTACAGTTTTTTCATTTTTTTGTTTCTCGTCTGCATTAGGCTCACGAGTTTCATTTACAAAAAGATACGAATTTGACATACTCATATCGTTTTCATCGGGATATGGTTTGAATTTCGCGAATTTCACCAAATCGGATGTAGAAAGTATCTGTTTCAAGTTTTCGTAAACCGAATCCGAATCGGGAACTTGCTCAATTTTCTCCAATATTTCACCGGATGTCATCTCCAAGGCATTAATTCCGAATCGCTCTTCGATATAGACACGCAATACATCGGTAAGTTTTGTATAAAACTCTTTTTCGCGACCTTGTTGCCAAATTTTCTCAGCTTTCAATTTTTCGAGTGCTTCAAGTGCACGCACATGAGCAGGCAAAACAACCGGTGGCGTAAATATATAACCTTTTTTCTTTTTGCGAAGAACCAAGAAAATCACAACTCCTATCAATCCTATTATAAATATAACACCCAATAAGAACCACAAAATCCACAAATAGTCTGTCCACACGAATGGTGGTTTTTGTATTGGTTTTATGTCTCTGATTTGAAGTTGATTAAAGTCGATTGAGTCGGTTTCGCCATTGTTTATTTTCTCCAAATATGCCAATGTAGAATCCGACAACTCGGGTGAAATAACTTTCAGTCCGAAAGAGTTTGACTGAATGGTATCTGTTCCGTCGAAAATCGGCATAGAAGGGATATGATACAGCGTTGAATCGAACGATGTGACTATATACTTGAAATTCATTGTCATTACGTTATTTTCGATAACGGTATCGGGAGGAAGCATAGTTATAACTTCTATGCCCGGCACAATCTCTTTCTCATATACAGGAAACGCTATACGCATATCTTTAGGAGCAATTACCTTAAGGTTGATAAGTGCCTGTTCGCCTATTTTAATTTCGGTGGGCTGTATCGTTGCCTGTACCGATGCTTTTTGCGCGTAAGAAGTGTAACTGATGCTTATCAGCAAAAGCAACGTAAATATGATATGTAATGATTTTCTTTCCAATTTTTTCATTTGCGTTGTTGAAACAGTTGCAATAACGATTTCACGTAATCATCTTGCGTAGAAATAGAAACACTGTCCACACGACTCTGTTTGAAAATGTTGTCCATTTCCGTCTGACGTTTTTTCCACCAATCGTGATATTGATTTCTTACTTTTTTTGATGATGTATTTATCCATGTATCTTGCCCTGTTTCAGGGTCGTGAACTTTCATCAGACCAACAGATTTAAGTTCAGTACTCAACTTGTCGTAAACCTGTATGGCAACAATATCGTGTTTGCGATTAGCAATGCGTAATGCGTGTTTATAGTCGTCGGGGTCAATAAAGTCGGAAATAAGAAAAGTGGTACAACGTTTTTTTATGGCATTTGTAAGATAACGCAACGCCATATTTATATCTGTTCCTCTGTTTTCAGGTCTGAAATCAAGAATTTCTCTAATAATAAACAAGATGTGTTTCTTTCCTTTTTTGGGAGGAATGAATTTTTCCACTTGGTCGCTAAAAAAGATTACACCGATTTTATCGTTATTCTGAATTGCCGAAAATGCAAGCGTTGCTGCTATCTCCGCCACCATATCACGTTTAACAATCTGTGCCGAACCAAATCCCAAACTTTCGGAAACATCAACAAGCAGCATAACGGTAAGCTCACGCTCCTCCTCAAAAATCTTCACGTAGGGTCGATTGTAACGAGCCGTTACATTCCAATCAATATCGCGCATATCGTCGCCATATTGATACTCCCTTACTTCGGAAAAAGCCATACCTCTTCCCTTAAACGCGGAATGATATTGCCCTGCAAAAATATTTCGCGACAATCCGCGTGTCTTTATCTCGATATGTCGTACTTTTTTGAGTAGTTCGTTGGTCTCCATTTGGCTACTGGCTTCTATGTGAAACTGATAAGCCTTTCAGCTGATATTTTTTTATTTATATCGTTATGTCGATTTTTTTAATCTTCTCATTCCCTCGCCAACAGCTAACAGCCAATGGCTAACGGTAATAGCCGACTAAGGCACTTCCACCTTATTAAGAATTTCACTGATAATCTCTTCTGATGTCATGTTGTTTGCCTCTGCTTCGTAAGAGAGACCTATACGATGACGCAAAACATCGTGGCAAACAGCTCGAATATCTTCGGGAATAACATAACCGCGACGCTTGATAAATGCGTAAGCACGAGCTGCAAGAGCCAGATTGATTGATGCACGCGGCGAACCGCCAAATTCAATCATATCTTTCAGATTGGTTAATCCATATTGGTCGGGGAAACGTGTTGCAAAAACAATATCCACGATGTAGCGACCGATTTTCTCGTCAATATACACATCGCGTACTACTTTGCGAGCCTTAAGTATATCATCGGTTGAAACTACCGGGCGTTCAATAGATACAGGTTCGAAAATATTTTGTTGGATTATTCTTTTCTCCTCTTCTTTTGTTGGATAGCTTATCACCGCTTTCAACATAAAACGGTCAACCTGTGCTTCTGGAAGCGGATATGTACCCTCTTGTTCTATCGGGTTTTGAGTTGCCATTACCAAAAACGGGTTAGGCAATTTATAGGTCTGTTCGCCTATTGTTACCTGACGCTCTTGCATAGCTTCGAGCAGAGCACTTTGCACTTTGGCGGGAGCACGATTTATCTCATCAGCAAGAACGAAGTTTGCGAAAATGGGACCATGTTTTACCGTAAACTCCTCGTTGCGTTGGCTGTAAATCATTGTTCCGATAACGTCGGCAGGCAGCAGGTCGGGAGTGAACTGCACACGATTATATTTCGCGTCAATCAATTGAGCGAGTGTTTTTATGGCAAGCGTTTTTGCCAATCCGGGAACACCTTCCAATAGAATATGTCCGTCAGATAACAAGCCGATTAGCAGTGACTCTACCAAATGCTTTTGCCCTACAATTACATTTTCCATTCCTGTGAAAATGGTTTGTATGAATGCACTTTGCTGCTCAATTCTTTCGTTTAATTCTTTTATATCAACTGTTTGACTCATATTTTATGTCTATTAATAACGAATATTCGATTAATTGAATACAAAAATAGGAAATGTTAAAATGATTTGTCCTATTTAGCAGTTAAAAATATTTAAGGAGCTGACTTGTCAAATGATAACATAGATTTGTTATAGGTTTTATGCTCGATTTGAGAGTTATTAATACTTTGGCTGAGACTTTATAGAATTAATTTACTAATTTTGTTGCTCTCAAACACATTTAAATAAAAAATGTGCTGATAAATTTAAAAAATTCATTTTTTCTCGACAAACCAAGCAAACTTCTATTGATTTGTCCCAAATTTGACAATAAAAAAACAGATAAACAAATGAATAAATCTTTCCTTATTATTTTATTAGCAAGCTGCTTTCTTATCACAAAAGCACAAGACTACACTCTAAACGACATTCTATCAGGTAAATTCAGTCCGCGTAATGTGTCAAACATGATTTCATCGGCTGACGGATTGCATTACTACCAAACCGATGCGGAACGAAAGGCTGTCATTAAATATTCATACGCGACAGGTGAAACAGTCGCTACGCTTTTCGACACTCGAACGGCAAGAAATTGCACATTAGATTCGTTTGAAGGATTTTTGGTAAGTCCCGACGAAAACAGGGTTTTGGTATATCGTGAGCGAGAACAAATTTACCGCCACTCGTTTCGTGCTACTTACTACTATCACGATGTAAGACGAAATTTCGTGCGAAAACTAACTGAAAATCCTGCTAAACAGATGATCCCGACCTTTTCGCCCGATAGCAAGATGCTTGCTTATGTAAGCGACAACAATATTTGGCTTGCAAAATTTGATTTCGATACCGAATCGCAGGTTACCAAAGATGGCGAAATGAATAAAATTATAAACGGCTCAACCGATTGGGTTTACGAAGAAGAGTTTGCGACAACTCAACTTATGGAATTTTCGCCCGACAATCGCATGTTGGCTTTTGTTCGCACCGACGAAAGCGAAGTAAAAGAGTTTAACTTCCAGACTTATAATAAGAAACTATATCCCGATTACTATCAATTTAAATATCCAAAACCCGGCGAGAAGAACTCTCAGGTTGAGTTGCGTGTTTTCGATATCGAAGCACGTACCACACGCAAAATGAATGTACCATTGGATGCCGATGGATATATAACTCGCATAAAATTCACGCAAAATCCTGAAGAACTGGCTGTGATGACTCTCAATCGCAATCAAAACCGATTTGATATGTATTTTGCCAATCCGCGTACCACAACAGCAAAACTTGTGTTGAGAGATGAAAACAAATACTATATCGATTCGGATTGTTTAAAATCGATTTATTTCTTAAAAGACAGATTCACATACGTTTCCGAAAAAGATGGTTTCAGCCACATATATATTTATGCTTTGTCGGGTTCGTTACAGAAACAACTTACTCAGGGTAATTATGATGTTACGGGCTTGCTTGCCGTTGACGAAAAAGCGAATACCGTTTTTTATGAAGCCGCAGACGAAAGTCCGATGCGTAGAAATATCTACAAAGTTTCCATTGATAAAGGTCAACCGCAAAAATTGTCAAAACAGAGCGGATTTAACACGGCAACTTTTAGCAACAACGGCAAGTTTTATATCCTCAGATGGTCAAATAGTAATACACCAACCGTTATTTCTCTAAACGATGCTTCCGGAAAACAGATTCGTATGTTGGAAGATAATCAGTCGGTTAAAAACATATTGACTGACACAAAGTTACCTCAAAGAGAATTTATCGCTGTTCCTGCAGCCGATGGTGTTACAAAACTCAACGGTTGGATTCTGAAACCGAAAAATTTTAATCCTTCTCGCAAATATCCAATTGTTATGGTTCAGTATAGCGGTCCTAACTCACAACAGGTTTACGACAGATATAATGCAGATTGGTATTATGCACTTCTGAATGAAGATATTCTGGTTGCTTGTGTTGATGGACGCGGAACAGGGGCGCGCGGTGAAGAGTTTAGAAAATGCACCTATATGAATTTGGGTATTAAAGAATCGGACGACCAAATTGCAGCGGCACGTTATCTGGGTACTCTGCCTTATATCGATGAAGATAGAATAGGTATCTGGGGATGGAGCTTCGGCGGATACAATGTGTTGATGAGTATGAGTCGCGGCGACGGTACTTTTAAAGCCGGAGTTGCAATTGCTCCCGTTACCGATTGGCGTTTTTACGATACGGTTTACACCGAGCGTTTCATGCGCACACCACAACAAAACAACTCGGGATATGATAACGGTTCGGTTATGACTTATGCCGACAAGTTGCAAGGTAATCTTTTGGTTATTCACGGCACAGCCGATGATAATGTTCATTTCCAACATATTATAGAATATTCTCGTGTACTTATTGCTGCCAACAAAAACTTCGAAATGTTCTATTTCCCCGATAAAGACCACTTTATTGCAGGCGGAAATAGCAGAGAGTATCTATATAATAAGGTGATAAATTATTTCAAAAGTAATCTGTAGATCTCTATTTGGGATTTTAGAGCCGGAAATTTTTGGAGGCTGTCTCAAAACAAATATTTCAATAAAAAAAACAACAAGGTGTTTCAGAAGTGTCCAAATGCAAGGTGCTGATATTAAGGACTAATTAGCGTACTCGGAGTACGTGATTGAGACCGAATATTTAAAGCAACGCAGTTGTTGGGTGCTTATGAGACACCGCCTTAGTATCTTGTGTATTTCCTCTTACCAAATTCACATCTATACAAACAGATTTCTCACTGCATTCGAAATGACAGGGATAACAAGCGGTATTCCCAACTCCGAACTATAGGAAATTATTGTTGTTCGATAAATAGATATACGAATAAATTTGCAATCCGATTACCGAAAATTTCACCTGTTTACTAAAATCTATAAAGAGGTAAAAAGAATGGATATTTATTAAATAATCATTGATGTTTGATAAAATATTATTTGTCGGACCCAATAATAAAAATCCATTAATTTGAAGATTATCCTTCAAATTAATGGATAAAAAGAATTATTTCTGTATAAAAAACCTGTAACGTTTATTAAGGCTCGGTCAAAACTAAGTTTATGATATTATTTGAATTAGTTTTTTAAAGGTAATACCGAATATTGTTTTGAGTAACGCAATTGTTGAGTTACATAATCCTCATCATAAGAAATTACAACATCGGTTATTTTTCCGTTTTTATCGGTAACAAGTTTGTATTCCGGATTTACAAAACCTCTGTACGGAGCCAAATTCAACGCTTCGTAACGAGCCAATACTTGTTTATGAAGTTTCGCATCAACTTTCACACCGTAAGTTTCAACCAAATTTTTCGCGGCATCAAAGTCTCCTTCAGATTTAATTCTTTGTACTTCAGACAGTAATTGTCCGAACAAATTGCGTAGTTTTGCATAATCGTTAACAACAATGTATAACTTACCGTCTCTCTCTTTCATCTCAACAATATTATCTTTTTTACCGTTTTCAATTACCCAATTAGCAATTGTAGCACGATTACGCATGTGTGCCTGCTCAATATTTTTACCCGGTTCGATACGAGTAAGTTGGGTCATAGCACCGTTCATAATATATTTGTAATACTCAGCTTTATATGCTTCTTGATCAGGTAACAATCCGAGTTCTACCATTTTAGGATCGCCTAAATAGTATAGAGCAAAAAGGTCGGCACGTGTCTCTTCAATCGGCGAACCGTAAGCACGCAAAGCATCTCCGTCAACACCTGGGAGCAATTTACCCGAGCCGTGTCCTAAACACTCATGTAAGTCGGTGTGCATATTATCGGTTAGTGAACCATATTTTTTGCTGTATTCACGCTCAACGTCGCTCCACATAAACTCTTCGTTGAAACCATTGCCTTCCGAAGCTTTTGCATAAGCAAATGTGATATTATCGATAGTTACAGATTTTGAACCGTAATCGCGACGTATCCAGTTAGCATTCGGTAAGTTAATACCTATTGGTGTTGCAGGATAGCAGTCTCCGCCCAACATTGCTGCAGTAATTACTTTCGCAGATACTCCTTTTACCTCTTCTTTCTTAAATTTAGAATCGATTGGTGAATTATCTTCAAACCATTGAGCATTGTCGCTGATTATCTGTGTGCGTTTTGAAGCTTCTTCACTTTTAAAGTTTACTAATGATTCCCAAGTAGCTTTCATTCCAAGAGGGTCGGTATAATTTTCAATAAATCCGTTAACAAAATCAATACGCGAAGTATTATCTTGTACCCATTTAATAGAGAATTCATCAAAAGTCTCCAAACTACCGGTTTTATAATAAGATATCAACGAATTGATTATATCTTTTTGTTGGTCGTTTTCCGCTACATTAGCAGCTTTTTCCAACCATGAAATAATGCGTGCAATGGCTTTGTCGTACATCCCGCCCAATTTCCAAACTTGCTCTGTAATAACGCCGTCTTTTTTTACAACTTTGCTATTAAGTCCGTAAGAAACAGGAGTATTGTCGTTCACATCTTTCATGCTGTTGTAGAAAGCTTCCACCTCTTTTTGAGTTACATTCTCGTAAAAGTTCACAGCCGAAGTTGTGATAAGGTCGCTTCCTGCAGTCTGATTTAATCTTTTTGGCATTACTTTAGGATCGAACATAACGGGAACAATCTCTTTAAGAGTTTCATCAACAGATAAACCCTCCGCCGAAAGCATTTGATTCAAATCTAAACTTTTAGCCATAGATAAGAAAAAGTCGCTCGAAAATTTCGGCATTATTTTATCTTCCGAATAGTGGTGGTGAATACCGTTAGCCATCCAGATTTGTTTCAGATATGTCTCGAAGTTTTTCCAATCTTCGTTTGTTTTGTCGCCTTTGTAATTTTCGTAAATATTTTCACAAATTCTGCGAATAGTCAAATTGTACTTGTTGTGTTGGTCCCAAAGAATATCTCTCCCTTCCAGTGCAGCTTGCGAGAGATAATATATTAGTTCTTTCTGTTGCAAAGAGAGAGATTTGAATCCCATAACAGGATAACGAAGAATTTCTATATCGGCAAATCTATCAACTTGATACTGAAAATTCTCATCAATAAAATCGTCGGCAACAGCAGCCGATTCCGTCTTTTTACTGTTTGTACATGCAGCTAAGAGCAAAATAGTTGTAAGCATAAAAATAATTTTTCTCATATCTTTTCTTTTTTGTTTAGAGTACAAAGATAATACTATTTTAATAATCAGAGAATAAAAACACTTTTTTCGGTAAAAAGAATTGATACAAATTGTTCCGTATCAAAATTTTGTGTACCTTTGCATCCGTTTTTTTGACAACATAATGTCTAACTTATTTTAATTAAAATTTTTATTAACAACAGATGACTGACAAATTAAAAAATGTAGCTCCCATCGAAGATTTTGATTGGGCTGCTTATGCTGAAGGCGATGCGTACAGCAAACAACAAAGAGACCAACTTACAGAAAGCTACGGCAACACTCTTAGCAAAATCAATGACAAAGAGGTAGTAATCGGAACCGTTACTTCTCTAAACAAACGCGAAGTAGTTGTAAACATTGGATACAAATCTGACGGAATTGTATCTATGAACGAATTCCGTTATAATCCTGAACTTAAAGTTGGTGACGAGGTAGAAGTTTATATCGAAAGCCAGGAAGACAGCAAAGGACAACTGCTCCTTTCACACAAAAAAGCACGCGCATCGCGTTCTTGGGAGCGTGTAAATGCTGCTATGGAAAACAACGAAATTATCAAAGGTTACATCAAATGCCGCACAAAAGGTGGTATGATTGTAGATGTATTTGGTATAGAAGCATTCTTACCCGGATCGCAAATTGACGTGAAGCCGATTCGCGATTACGACATTTTTGTTGACAAAACAATGGAATTCAAAGTGGTTAAAATCAACCCTGAATTCAAAAACGTTGTTGTTTCACACAAAGCTCTTATCGAAGAAGAATTGGAACAACAGAAGAAAGAAATTATTTCGAAACTCGAAAAAGGACAAGTACTCGAAGGTGTGGTTAAAAACATCACTTCTTACGGAGTATTCGTTGACTTGGGCGGTGTTGACGGTTTAATCCACATTACAGACCTTTCTTGGGGACGTATCCAACATCCTGAAGAAGTTGTACAATTAGACGACAAAATCAACGTAGCTATACTTGATTTCGACAACGATAAAAAACGTATTGCCCTCGGATTGAAACAACTAACTCCACATCCATGGGATTCTCTTGATCCAAACTTGAAAGAAGGGGATGTAGTTAAAGGTAAAGTTGTTGTTATTGCCGATTACGGTGCATTTGTAGAAGTTGCTCCCGGCGTAGAAGGACTTATCCACGTTTCAGAAATGAGCTGGACACAACACTTACACAGCGCACAAGATTTTGTAACTGTTGGCGAAGAGTTGGAAGCTGTAGTTCTTGTATTAGATAGAGAAGAACGCAAAATGTCACTTGGTATCAAACAATTGAAAGCAGATCCATGGGAAAATATCGAAGAGAAATATCCTGTTGGCAGCACTCACTCTGCTACGGTTCGCAACTTCACAAACTTTGGAGCTTTCGTTGAAATAGAAGATGGTGTTGAAGGTTTAATCCACATTTCTGACCTTTCTTGGACGAAAAAGATCAAACACCCGAGCGAAGTAACAGAAATTGGCGCGAAAATAGACGTTCAAGTTCTTGAAATCGATAAAGAAAATCGTCGTTTGAGTTTAGGACACAAACAACTGGAAGAAAATCCATGGGACGTGTTTGAAACTATTTTCACAACCGGTTCAATACACGAAGGTACTATTATAGAGGTACTTGATAAAGGTGCTATCATTTCTCTACCTTACGGTGTTGAAGGTTTTGCAACTCCAAAACACTTGGTAAAAGAAGACGGTTCACAAGCGCAATTGGACGAAAAACTAGAGTTCAGAGTAATCGAATTCAATAAAGACGCAAAACGTATAATCGTTTCTCACAGTCGCACATTCGAAGAGGTTGTAGAAGAACCTAAAAAAGGCAAACGTGCAGCAGCTAAAAATGAGGAAACAATCGCTGATGCAACCGCCACAATGGAAAAAACAACTTTGGGCGACATAGAAGAACTTGCTGCATTGAAAGAGAAACTTGATAACCAAAAAGTTCAGGCTTTCAAAGAAAGCAAAGCAGAAGAAGCAAAAACAGAAGAGTAATTCCAATTTGCAACTTTCGAATAGTAATAAGTAAACCCTTCAGGGTTCTTATATAATAATTTATCCACCAATTTACAGGCAAGTCCTCAAATTGGTGGATTTTTTATATTGCTGTCCGATAAATATTTTCATTTTACTTTGAAATGATTTGTTGCAAAGGGTTTTGGCGAATATTCGAAAAAAGCTCGAATTGAAAATCGATGTCGGGCTTATGACATTTTATCGTTTTTGCCAATAATCAAGATACCGCCTGACTACTTTCCTATGGCAATGATGCTTTTCGACATACTCTCTGCTTTCGGCACTCAATCGAGGTATCTCTTCACTATTTAAAACCAACCACTCAAGTTTTTCAAAAACATCATCTTCATTGGGAAACACATTTATGATAGGGCGTAATCCGGTTTCTTTGAGAATCTCGTAATTTTCAGGTTCTCCGCCACCAACCACAACAATTCCTTTTGCCATTGCCATCAAGGCATTCATTGCAGGGGTATAAGAATACAATTGGTCTAACAGAATATCAGCATCATTCATCATCTTTTCGTACTCCTTGTAGGGAACTGAAACAGCCTTTATTATCTCAACCTTATCGGGATATTTCTCTTGCAGTCGCTCCAATGCTCTAAGCATAATATCGGTTCCTTTCAGCTCGTTTTTCGCTTTCTGAATACCGATAAAGAACTTTATTCTATTGGGATTGAAAACCTTATTTTCTCGCTTAATATCATCTATAATAATCGGTAATGGGATATAGGTTGTTTTTCGGGGAAAATGACTTTTGTATGCCGCATAATATTCGTACAAACAGGCGATAATGCCGTTACAACTTTCGGCAACACGAATATTGGCATCTTTCTTTTCGCTATCAGTCCAAACATTTATCTCTTCTGCATTATACTTGTTATCGTTAAACTTGCCGTTTGCAACATATTCGCAATAACGAAAAATATTATCCTCTATACAAGCCTTTACCCAGAAATAGTCCGTAGCATAGGCTGCGAGGAACACCTTCTTGTTCCTTTTTCTCAAGTATTCATATATTTTCAAATTACGCTTTGCTCGTAATTGAAAAAAATCTGCCGGATTATTTATCTGAACTATATCAAAACCTTTTAGTTTTGGCAAGACTCGCATCAAAGAGAAAAGATATTTTATGCCATCGGCAAATGAACCTGATTTGCGTGTCAATGAGATATCGGAATAATATTTGCGCCATCCGCCATCGCTCGTAATTAGGGTTACATCGTGCCCTAACTCTTCAAGTCCTTGTTTCAGGTGAAAATGAACATTGCTATACTCACCGATAAATAATATTTTCATATAGTTCAAATTTTCAACAAAGATAGCTATATTTGTAAAAAATAAAAGGAAATGATACTGAGTTTTATAGTACCGACGTACAACGTAGATGAGTTTTTGGCTGAATGCTTGGAGTCGCTTATCAAACAGGACTTGAGTTACGATTTGTACGAAATAATAGTGATAAACGATGGCTCTACAGACCAAAGCCTGAATGTTGCCGAAAGATATGCCAAACAAAATTCAAATATTAAAATTGTAAGTCAGACCAACAAAGGATTGAGCATGACTCGCAATAGAGGTATAGAGGAGGCTTCGGGAAAATATATATGGTTTATCGACTCAGACGACTATATTACGGAGAATTGTTTGCAAAAAATTATCGGAAAAATAGAACAAAACGATTTTCCCGATATGGTGGCGGTATCAAGATTGAAATTTCTATCAAACCAAAAAAGAGAAAAGTATATCGAAAATTCTCCTGACGGAATAAGCGGAAAAGAGTTTCTATACAAACGAATATATCAGGCAACAGCTCAATGTTATCTATTTAAAAAAGAGTTTCTTACAAATCACAATTTGCTTTTTAAATCCGGCATTTATCACGAAGATGCCGAATTTACGCCGCGAGCACTCTTTTATGCCAATAAAATAGTTTTTGTGTCTGATATTATCTACTTCCACAGACACAGGGAAAAATCCATTACCACGCTTGTCAACTACAAAAGATGCGATGACTTAATAATTGTAGCCGATAGCTTGAATAGTTTTAAACATCAAAACTGCAAAAGCGATAAAGACAAAGATATATTTGATTTGATTATCGCTTATACCATAATATACTTGTTTTCTGTGTTATATGAATTTGGGGACGATAGGAAATCGATAAAATTCGTGTCCGAACTGCGAAATAAGTCGGATATTACGAAATCTCTGTTACGAAGTAAAAAAACAAACTTCATAATGGGATACTACATCCTGAAAACAACTCCTAAACTATTTTGGAGATTTTATTCAATCATGGAAAGAAGGAGGTTAAAGTGTCAAAAATAAGTATTGTAATACCGATATACAATCGCGAGAAAATTTTACTTCGTACGTTGCAATCTGTTAAAAATCAGACATACAGACCATTGCAACTGATTATTGTAGATAACAATTCGTCCGATTCTTCGCTAACTATTTGCAACGATTTCAAAGAAAAACACAACTCCGACTCTTTCGAAATAGTTGTCGCAAGTGAAACAAAAAAAGGGGCAAACGCCGCTCGTAATAAAGGTCTTAGCCTTGTAACCGGCGAATTTGTATCGTTTTACGATTCCGACGACGAGATGTACCCCTTCAAAATGGATAAAATCGCGCAAACAATAAAAGAGAATCCTTTGGCAGACATTATTGGAATAACGTTCGACATTACGCATCCCAACAAAAAAGTAAAGCCAAGAATCAAAATTTTCTCAAACAGACTTGACAAGCACATACTTACCGGTTACCTCTCCACTCTTGCTACGATTATCAGAACAAGCCTCGTAAGAGAAGTTGGCGGATGGAATGAGTCTCTTTTCAGATGGCAAGATTGGGAATTGGGTATCAGATTACTGATGAAAACAGACAGAGTGAAATGGATAAAAAAACCGACGCTCGACAACTATCTTATGCACGAAGAGAGCATTTCGGGAACAGGTTTTTCGCAATCGCATCAAGACATATCGCACTCTATAAATGTAGCTGCCGACATATTACGAGAATCTGACTTGAAAAACAAAAACCAACTGCTGCTTGCCATTTGGTTTAAAAAATTAATCATAGCCGGAGATTTGTATCTTGAAGGAGAAAAAGATATAAGCAAGCAGTGGTTATCCGAAATATTATCAAATATTCCTGCAAAAAAAAGAGGACTATTCAAGTTGTCATACAATTATAAAATAATGGGAGGAAGAGGTGTTTGGCGACTATTTTATCTTTTAAATTCCAAATAATCACACACAAGAATAAAAGTTTATCTACTCTCTACGGATTAGCTTGTTAATAAATGCCTTAACATCAATTATTTTATTCAAATTAATAATAGAGTAATACCCCGAAATAATTATAAGTATTGCACCAATAATAAATTTGGGCAAATCACTCAAATAGGCAACAGAAAAAGCCACTAAGATGAAGATTGATGAGATAGATACCAATTTCAGATTATCTCTATTCCAATGATAATTTGAAATGTTTTTGGCATATAAAACTATAACGATGAAATAGTAAATGTAAGCCGCCAAATAACCCACACCTGTAGCATTTAAGCCTAAAGCAGGAAATAAGAAATAGGTAAGTAAGAAATAGACCAGAAAAAACGATATTTCGGAAAATATAAAATGGAATCTTTTACCCTTTGCCAATAATATAAATGCCATGGGCCACGATGCAACTTTCAGGAAAGTTCCCAACAGTTGCAGATTCAGCAAATCACTAATCATCACAAACTCAGAAGAGTACAAGATATTGAGAATCTGCTTGCCAAAAATCATAACAAGAATTACGATTGGCGTAATAATATTTATAACCACGTATGTTTGTTCATCTATCGCCTTTCTTACCAAAGAGTTGTCATTAGACACAGCACTTAAACGTGGAAAGTAATCTGCACTCATAGAGTTGAGAACCAACAACATATATGTATTACTGATAGTCCATACAGCTTGAAACAGCCCGGCAGCCGCCATATCTATTTCATCAATAATAAAAACACGCAACAAGAACATTGTCAACGTGTTGGCAAGAGATGAAATCATAATTGCAATTCCAAGACGTAATGTCTTTTTACCCGAATGCCAAGCTTCTCGCAAAGAAACTTTAACCAACCCGATACGCATATACGACACATATCGCCAAGCAAAAAAGAATTGCAAAACACTGAATATTATTAACGAGGGAATTATACCGTTTATTCCAAATAACAGATAAAGAGGAATTGACAATGCAAGGGATAAGATATTGCCAAAAATAGATACTTTTACCATAGAACTAACTCTATTAGTCCCTTGTAATATGGAGTAATATCCTTTACCTAAAATTGCAAATAAAACAGAGATGGATAAAAATGCTATTTTTATGGCATAGCTGCTGTCATCAAAAGCCCATAAACTGATTGGATAACAGAATATTAAACATACAGACGAAGCCAAAAATGCAAACCATAAAAACCATTTTTTTGTTACCGAAGCAATAAATGAAAGTCTATTGCTATTATCTTTTTCTATGGCAATACGTCTTACGCTGCCGGTATCGAAACCGAACACTCCTGATGTTGTAAAAATTTGGATAATATTTTGCAAAACGCTTATAAGTCCGAATCCCACGGCACCCAAAACCACGGCAATAACCTTTGTGCGGATAATGCCTGTAAGAATCTGTATAACCTGCGAACTACCGAAAAGTCCAACCGCTTTAAGAATGTGTTTGTATGAATTATCTCTTTCCGACAATATTTTAAGCTTTTATATATGATTAGAGAACGTTAAAACAGGCTTTTTTGTATAATTTTGCAGGAAAATTTACCATTATGGCAAATCCTCTACTTCAAATAGACTCTTTAACGAAAAGCTTTGGCGATTTATTACTGTTTCGAGACATCTCTTTCGGAATTGCCGAAGGAGATAAAATAGGCTTAATTGCCAAAAACGGCACCGGAAAAACGACGCTGCTAAACATTATATCGGGAAAAGAGCCGTATGATAGCGGAAGGGTGGTTTTTAGAAACGATATCCGATTTGCATATTTAAGCCAGATGTCGCAATTTGACCCGCAACTTACGGTGCTCGAAGCCTGTTTTGCGGTAGATAACGATGTTGTGAAAACTATTGCCCGATACGAAGAGATTATATCATCGTCCAGTCATGAAGGATTGGACGAAATTATGGCAAAAATGGATTTGCTCAACGCTTGGGATTATGAACAGCGCATCAGGCAGATTTTGAGTCAATTAAAGATTGTTAGACTCAATCAGAAAATAGGTGAACTTTCGGGCGGACAACTCAAGCGAATCGCTTTGGCAAACACTCTTATAGCCGAGCCGGAACTCGTTATACTGGATGAGCCAACTAACCACCTCGATTTGGAGATGGTAGAGTGGTTGGAAGGATATCTCTCACGCTCGAACATAAGCCTTCTGATGGTTACCCACGACCGCTATTTCTTAGACCGTGTTTGCTCGCAAATGATCGAAATTGATGAAAAACAGATTTATCAATACAAGGGCAATTATGCCTACTATTTGGAAAAACGAGACGAACGAATAGCTGCCCAAAATGCTGAAACCGAAAGTGCCAAAAATATATATCGAAAAGAGCTGGAATGGATGCGGCGACAACCGCAAGCACGTGCCACGAAAGCAAAATCGCGCATCGATGCCTTTTACGAATTGGAAGAAAGAGCCAAAAAACGAAGAGAGGACAACCAAATTCGCCTCGCGGCAAAAGGTGCTTACATCGGGAAAAAGATATTTGAAGCACAAAATATTTCAAAAAACTTTGGAGATATAAAGATTACCGACAATTTCAACTATACATTTTCGCGTTATGAAAAAATGGGTATCGTGGGCAACAACGGTACGGGAAAAAGTACGTTTGTGAAAATGCTGCTCGGATTGGAGAGTCCCGATTCCGGAAAATTCGACATAGGCGAAACCGTAAATTTTGGTTATTATAGTCAAGATGGATTGCAGTTTGACGAACAAACAAAAGTGATAGATGTGGTGCAAGATATTGCCGAAGTGATAGATTTGGGTAACGGAGTCCGATTGACGGCATCGCAGTTTTTACAACATTTTTTGTTTTCACCCTCAAAGCAACACGATTTTGTATATAAATTAAGCGGTGGCGAACAAAGGCGTCTATATCTTTGTACAGTGCTGATTAAAAATCCCAATTTCCTTATTCTCGATGAGCCTACAAACGACTTAGATATAGTAACGCTCAATATTTTGGAAGAGTATTTGAAAGATTTTAAAGGTTGCTTGATTGTGATTTCGCACGACCGATATTTCATGGATAAGGTAGTGGACAATCTGCTTGTTTTTCACGGTAATGGCGAAATTCAAAACTTTCCGGGTAACTACACTCAATATAGAGATTGGAAAACGTTGGACGACAAAAAAACGTCCGAAGAACTAAAAGCCACAAAACAACCGGGACAACACACCAAACCGAAAAATACCGAAAAAACAAAACTTACATTCAAAGAGAAACAGGAGTTCGAAAAGTTGGAAATCGAAATTTCTCAATTGGAGTCTGAAAAAGAGGACCTTACTTCGCTACTCTCGTCAGGTAGTCTAAATACCGATGAATTGATAGAAAAATCTAACCGAATTTCGAAAGTTATCGAACTGATTGACGAAAAAACTCTGCGTTGGCTCGAATTGAGCGAATTTGTGTGATGCTTTATTAAGTCTTAAGCAACAATATCTTATGCTGTCCGCTAAACATTTTTATTTTAAAAAAACAAGATACAAGACTAATGTGGCAATATACTAATGTGATAATGTGTCAATGTTGGGAGTGCCGAAAATCATTCACTCTCATTTCGAACGCAGAGGGAAATCTGTTTTGATAGTTCCATGTTACGAGTTGAGAGAACGCCCACCAACCCATATTAATTATTTTTGTTCAAAGGTTTCACGCAAAGTTCACAAAGGAAATCGCAAAGAATGCTAAGTATTTTTCATCTGAATCCTTTCGCGTGTTTTTTGAAAGACAGAATAAGTTACTAATTCCGAGTTATTACTATTTGTTAATTGCAAATGTGCCAATGTTGGGATACACCAATCATTCATCACTCATAAAGAAAGGCTCAAAAATCCATCAGAGATTTAAACGTTCCCATATTATAGGTATTATTTAGAAATATTATAAATTAAGCGTGTTTGTTACTCAACATACTCTTAATATCTCTAAATTTGTATCTTTGTGAAAACATATTTTTTAATCACAATTATTAAAAAAACAACGTTTATGAAAAGTATTAAAGGAACTCGTACAGAACAAAATCTGATGAAGTCGTTTGCCGGAGAATCGCAAGCCAGAATGCGCTACACCTATTTTGCGAAAGTTGCCGACAAAGAAGGCTATAAACAAATTGCAGCTATTTTTATGGAAACTGCAGAACAAGAAAAAGAGCATGCAAAACGTATGTTTAAATATCTTGAAGGCGGAATGCTTGAAATTACAGCAACATATCCGGCAGGTGTTATCGGCACTACTGCTGAAAACTTGGAAGCATCTGCTGCCGGAGAAAACGAAGAGTGGGTAGAACTTTATCCGATGTTTGCTGATATTGCCGAAGAAGAAGGATTTAAAGAAATAGCCACAATGTACCGTATGATTGCAAGAGCCGAAGCAATTCACGAAGAACGCTATTTGAAACTGTTGCAACGTGTGAAAGACGAAACTGTATTCTCTCGCGACCAAGCAATCGAGTGGCAATGTCGTAACTGCGGATATGTTCATGTGGGCAAAACAGCACCCAAAACATGTCCCGCTTGCTTACATCCGCAAACCTATTTCGAACCTAAAAACGACAAATATTATTAGTCGGTTAGCTGATATTCGGGAGTTTTCATATACCTTATGAATTAATACAAAAGACCTTATAGGTTTTTAAAACCTGTTGGGTCTTTTTTCTTTCGTCTATCAACGCAACAAACCACATATAGTGATTGGTTGCAGTGCCGAATCTATAGTTCGGAGTTGAGAATGCCGCTTGTTATCCCTGTCATTTCGAACGCAGTGAGAAATCTGTTTATATAGAAGTGAGATTGGAAGAAGGAAACACACAAGATACTAAGAGATTACCGCTACAAGTCGGTTTATCTCGTTGTTTAATGTCACATAAATGCAACAAACGAACTTTGAGCCGCTGGTTGCTGTACCCAATTGCTTTGTAAACCTTGTTAGGCAGAAGTTTTAGATAAAACGTTTACCACAAGCAGCTCTCGTTCCTCGTTTGCATGCGGTTATGGAGATTTAGTTTATTCAGGCGATACAATGTTTCCTATCGGACAGCAATATTAATAAATTGACAAATTACTCTCTCCAAGTTACGCAGTCTCCTCCTCTCGCACCCTCTGAGTCTCCCTCTCACAAAATCTTCCTGTTTGTTTTGTGATTAACCGAAATCTATTATTTTTGTAAAAAAGATAAAAATGCAATTCAAATCCAACGAAATATTTTCACGCACGGAGTTGGTTATCGGTTCGGAAGCCATGCAGACACTGCAATCGAAAAAAGTTATACTGTTTGGTTTAGGCGGTGTAGGCAGTTGGTGCGCCGAAGGATTGATTAGAAGCGGCATCACACAACTAACCATTGTAGATGCCGACTATGTTGCGCCATCTAATATTAACCGGCAATTACCGGCAACTACCACAACAGTCGGACTACTGAAAGTAGATGTACTGAAAAAACGCCTTCAAGAGATTAATCCCGAAGCCAAAATAACCGCTATTGCTGAAATTTATAGAGAAGAGAGTTCTGAATCGTTCCGTTTGGAACAGTATGATTATATTATAGATGCTATAGATACACTGCAACATAAAGCACACTTGTTGCTCGCTGCATCTAAAACCTCGGCAACCGTTTTTTCATCGATGGGTGCAGCTTTAAAAATTGATTCGCAACAAATTAAAGTCACCGATTTTTGGAAAGTAAAAGGATGTCGTCTTGCCTCTGCCCTTCGACAACGATTTCGCAAAGGAGAAAAACCACACAAAAAGATTATGTGTGTTTACAGCGAAGAAATTTTTGAGAATAAAGCGGCTCAACTTTCAGAAAAAAACAACGATAAAACCACGCTCTTTCATAAACCCACCATTAACGGCTCATTAGTACATATTACCGCTATTTTCGGATTTACGTTGAGCGGGATGGTAATTTGGGATGTGAATAAATCGGTTGTTGAAAAACAACTATAAAAAAAGGAAACAATATGCTTGGTGCAATTACAGGAGATATTATAGGCTCAACTTACGAATTCAACAATACTAAGAATTACAACTTCGAACTGTTCCCCGAAGATTGCAACTTCACAGATGACACCATTTGCACGGTAGCAGTTGCCGATGCAATATTAAATAATGTGAGCTATGAAGATGCCATCCGCTATTGGTGTCAAAAATATCCGTATCCAAAAGGTGGTTATGGTGCATCTTTCGCCCGTTGGGTGCAATCGGACAATCCAAAACCTTATGGCAGTTATGGGAACGGTTCGGCGATGCGTGTTTCGCCTTGTGGGTGGCTTTTCGATTCTGAAAAAGAGGTATTGGTAGAAGCCAAGAAAAGTGCCGAATGCACTCACAATCACCCGGAAGGAATAAAAGGTGCTCAATGTGTGGCACACTGTATCTATCTTGCGCGAACTAATACGAGCAAAGACTCGATAGCCCAAAAAGTGCAGGAACTTTACGGTTATGATTTAAATCAAACCTATGAAGATATTCGCAAAATAAACACTTTTAATGAAACATGTCAAGTAACCGTTCCTCAAGCAATTATCTGTTTTCTTGAAAGTTTTGATTTCGAAAGTGCAATTCGCATGGCAGTTTCAATCGGTGGAGACAGCGATACAATTGCCGCCATAACGGGAAGTATTGCCGAAGCTTATTATGGAATCCCGGAAGAGTTGGCAGAAAAGGCTGAAAGTTATCTGACTAAAGAGATGCGGAACACTTTATTGCTCTTCAGAAGTAAAATCGACGGTAGTTCAACCGATATTACTTTAAGTGATTATGCCAAGAAGTTAAGAGAACGCCACACTTTTTTACGAAACAGGTTTTCAGAGCTTTTCTTGAAAAAGCAAAATATGCTTCAGCACGAAAAACAGTTACTGACAGCACTATATCTCAATAAAATAGGATACAAGCAGTATGAAAGTTTCTGTTTGTCAATAGAACTTCAGCAATTGAAATTTAAGTTATCGTTGTTGCAGGCATATATAAACAGAAATGAAGTTCCGGACTTGAAAACCGTTAAAACAAAAGTGGATACTCAGTTTAAAGAGTACAAAAGTCAAATAGAATCTGAAGCTGAGCGGCTTGCTGCTGCAAGTGAGTTTTTATCAGGCAGTTTTCTGTCAAAAGAAGATAGTAAAAAGATAAAAGAGCTATACTATTTTGTTGTAAAACGTCTGCATCCGGATATAAACGGCGATTTATCCGAAGAGATGAAAGAGCTGTTCCTTCAAGCTCAAACTGCTTATGAGCTTGCCGATTTGCAGGTTTTGCAACAGATTGTTTTAATATTGAGTAACGACGGTATAAGAACAGACAAATTGGCATCTATCAATTTAGAAGATATTGTAAAGAAACTTGAAAAGAGTATTAAAACGTTAGAGACGCAAATATCGCAATTAGAAACAGAGTTCCCTTTTATCTACAGAGAAAAAATATATGATGAAGAATGGATCGAATCTGAAAAAACAGAAATTGAAAAAGAGATAGAAGAACTCAAGATAGAAATCGGAAAATATAAAAACTACATAACACTGTTGGAAGAATGGAACCCGGAATAGCTAAACTTACCCCCGAACTACTTGCCTTTATAGGGACAGGCGGAGTGAAATCTTTTGCTCCGTTTACACGTGAAATTTTCTTGCTTGATATTGTAGTTGCAGGTACATCTTTCTGTGAAGAGATTGACGCTCTTGAACCTGAATTAATACCCGAAACCAAGCTAAAAATGCTTCGTCACCCTAAAAACGAATACGATGAGCTTGCAATAGGTATCTACTACAACGAAGTTCGTATCGGTTGGGTTCCTCAAGAGATGAATGAAGTAATTTCCAGACTAATGGATGCAGGAAAAGCTTTTTTCTGCCGTATTACTTCAATCAAAAGAAAAAACAAGTGGTTAAAAATTAATGCAAAAATATATATGGTGGAGTAAACGTGCGGGGGCTGTCTCAAAATTAAAGACAGCCCCCTTTTTGTTTATATTGTTACCGAAAATTATCTTTTAGAAAAATACATATCTGTTATCAACAACTTTTAGTTTTTCTCTCAATACATCCATCGATTGTCTTTGGATACGACCTGCATTGCGTGATTGCATACCAATTTTTTGACTTTCGGCGTTGTATGTGGCAGGGTTTTCTGTTCTGTTTAGTACATTTGTGATATATACTCCTCTGTTTCCTTTTGTAGGAGCATTCATTTTATTAACAGGAGCAAAAGCTGCTTGGGCATTTATTGCAGGTTCGAAACCGGCACCCGAGATGTTTTGAGTTTCGAAGTTTACAAACTTCATTGTATCAACTACAGCTCCAATTGCAGATGCGTAAGCATCGAGAGATGTGAGTTTTTTAGCTTGTAAATCAGCGATAATTTTTTCAGCTTTTTTATCGTTCATCAATCTGCTTTCAATAACTTTCGAAACTTCCGACATAGGAGCAATACCAGCCGGGAAAATTTCATCTACACGAACAACAACACGTGTTCTGGAAAGGTCGAACTTTCTGATTGTTCCCATTTTCTTTTCGTTTACAGCCCAAGATACGATTTGACGTGACCCCGGCATACGCATCAATGTAAAGTCGTTTGCCGATACTCTTGCATCAGAATTAACCATATAACCTTTTTCGGTGGCCAACTTATCGAATTTATCGGTTGCATTTGAAACTTCTGAGATAAATTGATTTAATTCGTTATCAATATTGTTTGATGTTTTTTCGCTTACAATAACAGGCATATTGATTGTAGCCAGTTTGTATTTTTGAACCGGTGCCGTTTTTTCTTCAACCTGGAAAATAATTTGTTGTCCGGTAGTTCTTAATTTTTGAAGTTGTCCGACAGGTGCTTCAAAAACAGCTTTCACAACATCGCTGCCGGCAGAAATCAGATCCATCTCACGAACCCAACCCAAATCTGCTCCGTTTGATTGCGGATTAAGGCTGTTTGCCACTTCAGCAAAAGATTTACCGCCTTGTATCACATTATAAACACTGTCGATAAAGTTTGTTACTAAAGTGTCTTTTCCCATCATTGTAGATTCGGGAATAGCCATCATTCTCAGATGTACAGAGTCGGGCGAAACTTTTTTGTCAATCAATTTGTACATTACAAAAGCTTCTCCGTTTCTGAAAGGTTCTTTAACATCTGATATATTTGCAGTTTCAACAAACGATTTTTGATTGTTATCTAACGAACGAGCCGAAAGGAATACATCGCGGAAAGGTGTTTCAGAATAGTCTGTAACTATAGTTGTCGGGTTTTGTGTTGTTGACAGTTTCTGGAAAGCCTCTTTTGCTTGTGCCTCTATTTCGGCATAGTCGGCTTCGCCTGGAGTTATATCTTTTGTGAAATATGTAATTTTTGCCAATGGCACATCCAATTTGAAAACTTGTTTGTTTTTGTCGTAAAAAGCTTTCACTTCCTGTTCGCTAACAGTGATAGTTGAGTCGGGAATAGAGAAATAGTTTTGAGTAACATAAGCAATGTCTGCACTTTGACGAGACATCTCGAAATTGTTTTTTGCTTCAACATCGTTTACCATTACAGCCGAAGCCAAAAGCATAGAATATTTCTCTTCTAAACGTTGATATTTAATCATATTCTCAATAAAAAGCCATACCGACTTATATTGATCTGCAACAGCTTGCTCCTCGGGTGATAGAGAACCTTGAGGTGCATTTATCATATTTAGAAATTGCATCAATCCGGCTTTGTCGAACATCCCTGTTTCATTATTAACAAAAAATGGAAGTTGTTGCAGTAACGGCGAAATATTTTCTCCGTGCACTAGGTCGTTTATCTCTGCTTTCGATACGGTAAGACCCAATCTCTTTGCTTGGTGGTCAAGAATTCGTTCGCGTACCATTTGTTGATAAACCGCGTCTCTTATTTGTTGTGTGGTATTCTCATCGAGTGATGTTTGTCCACTTACCATTTTTTGGAAATTTTCCCATTCGGCAATTTTATCGGCATATTCCTGAGTTGAAATGATATCTCCGTTTACGACGAATGCTTTGTCTTTTGCTCGCATAAATAGAGTATTTCCTGATGTAAATAAGTCTCCGAGGACGAATGCTAATAAAGCAAAACCGATAATAGCGACTAAAAATGCGCCTCTGTTCCTAATCTTCTGTAGTGTAGCCATTTGCTAATCTAAAATTATTGATAAAATATTTATTTTTTATTTGTAATATTAAAACAAGACTGCAAAGTTAATAAAAAATAGAAGTATTGACCTTATTTTTTGTGGAAAAGTATAGATTTTGTGCTTTTGCAACTTTTATAACCCTTATAATCTCTTGCTTATAATCTCTTTTTCAAAAAATGTATGATGAAAATACAGATGTGAATACTTTTTCTATTTTACTATCATTACTTTTGATACAACTCCTTGAGAGCCATTTTCGGCAGAACCGAAAATGAGATAAACTCCCGTTTTTACCGACAATCCACGTTGATTTCTTCCATCCCATATAAATTGACCTCCCAGAGAAATACCTTGTTTCATGATATTTCCGTTTAAGTCTGTTATTTTCACTGTACTATTATTCATAAGTCCGGTAATGATAATGTCTCCCTCATAATCCTCTCTAACCGGGTTTGGATAAACCGAAACGTTTTCGTAGTCCGGTGCTCCGGCTTGCGAATCGCTCTTATACGATAATATGCCGTGAGTTGTCCCAATATAGATAACTCCATTTTCTTCGTCCATTGCAAGAGAGCGTACATTGTTGCTTGGCAGTGGACTGTTATCTGTTGTGAAATGGTGTATTGTTTCCATACCGTCAGACGAGATTAAATATACTCCCGAAGTAGAAGTTGACATCCATTTTCGGTTTGCTCCATCAATGGCGATGCAAGTTATATCCACTTGATTAAGAAGGTAGTCGATATAGTTTGTTCCATCGTTTCGAGGTATTGCAATCTGATTGAAAACTATGTTTTTAGAGAAAATGTCTTTCGAGTTGTGGATAACGTACGGTCCTGTATCTGTAGCAAGCCACACATTGCCGATTTTATCTTCAACCAGCGAGTGCAGAAAACGAAACGATATATTGGCTCCTTGTTGGTTTACTTTATTGTTACCGACGTATTTGTATTTATCGTCGGCTGTATTCTCGAAAGTGTTATTTTCGTCAATAAGCAGAAATCCTGATTTCAAGTTTCCTGTTGTAATCCATTTTACGTTGTTTCGGTCAACCATAACAGATTTCAAGTTTTCAATATTTGCTAAATCGGGTGAATATATTTCAGTCCAGACTCCATCGCTTTTCAGCACTTTTATTGCGTGCGAAACAAACGAGTTTGTAGTCCAAAGATTACCGTTCTTATCATACGCCAATCCATCTACCCTTATATAATGATCTCCGTCGAAAATATCTTGCAGAGTTGAATTATCGTCATTATGCAGTTTGATGCATTTATTGTCCCTGAATTCATATATGCCTTCTCCCCAACTTGTTACGAAAAGATGGTCTTCTTTCCCAGGCTCGCTTATTACGCTTGCGAAGTCTCTTGCGTTTTCTCCGCTAACTTCATCTATCTGAGACTTGCTGAAAACCGTCCATCCTGTATCGGGTTTGTATTCTGAGAGTTGGGCAGGAGTGTTGTATCTGTCCAAAAAATATCCTCCTCCGGTAGCCATCAATTTATTGTTTTCAAATTTCAAGAAAAAGGCATAGTTGTTTAGTGGACCGTTTGGTTTTATTTGGTTGTTCAGGTAGTTTATTTGGCTGTCGTTTTCGTTTATCTGCGTCAACGATAGATAATTATTGCTTGATGTAATCCAATATCTGTTGTTGCCCGCGTAGTCAGCACACAACACTTCTGAAGCGTAATAAGTGTTATGGCTGTTTAGTGATGTTGGCAAACAGATATATGAGGTGCTGTTGTAGGCGATATAGAGATCGTTGTTTACTGGCGTAACGTTTGTGATTTCTTTGCCTTGCATATTGCGATGTACACTGCCGTCAGTTTCCATATAAAAGACCGCAGCAGAAGGGGCTAAGAAGTGAAGTCTGTCCTTATATACAAAAATCTGATTTATATCTTTATCGGAAAATGTGTAATCTGAATATTGGTAGTTTTGCGAAACAGGGAATATAGTCCATTCGTTAAAGTCTTGAATATTATTGTTTAGAGAGCATTTATAAATTCCCTTATCAGACGACATATATATATCGTTATTAAAAACGCACAATGATTCAATAGACATGTTGAAAACGGCTGTTTCTTTTATTTCTGCTTTAGATACGTTAATAGTAAAAAATCCGAATCCGGTGGAAACATACGCCAGGTTTTCGTCCATTTTTATGTCGTTCACTGTTTTGTTTAAATTGCTGTAAGATAGATTCAGATTAGGTATGTTTATTATTTTGTCGTCATTGTAATACAGGTCGATATTAGCATTTTCGTAAATAATTACCAAACACTCTTCAGATTTGTTGTAACCTATTTTGCTTATATTACTATCATTCAGTCCATTTATTTTTGTGTAGGTTTTTATATTTCCATCTTCAGGGTCATATTTAAACAGATGTCCGTCTGCAACTACAAATGCCACTCCTTTTGCATTTACAACTTGTTGCATTCTTTCGTAAGAGTAATGGGTTTGCCACTCTCCAATTAGTGTCTGTGCTTGAAGCACAAACAGGGCTAAAGTTAGTGATATGATAAGAGCAATAAATTTTCGCATAATATTTTATTATTGTTTTTTTAAAAATTGGATTAATTTTTCTGTTGCTTTCGCACGGTGACTTATACGGTTTTTTTCCTTTTCTTCTATCTCGGCAAATGTCTTTTGGTAGCCGTCGGGAATAAAAACAGGGTCATAACCAAATCCGTTTCCGCCACGTTTATCATCTATAATTGTTCCTGATACCGTTCCTTCAAAATAATAAGTTTCTCCATTCAATATTAATGCTATCACGGTGTGAAATCTTGCTTTTCGGTTCTCTGCTCCCTGCAAGTTTGTCAATAATTTGTTTATATTGGCGGTTGAATTACCGTTTTCTCCCGCGTATCGAGATGAGAAAATTCCGGGTTCTCCGTTTAGTGCTTCTACCTCCAATCCGGAGTCGTCGGCGAAACAGTCGTATCCATATTTTAGTTTCACGTGTTTTGCCTTTATCAGAGCATTTTCCTGAAAAGTATTTCCTGTTTCTTCAATCTCTTCATGGCAGTTTATATCGTTCAGGCTTAATATTTCGAAACGGTCTTCTACAATGTCTTTAATCTCTTTTAGTTTGTTTGCATTGTTTGTCGCAAATACTATTTTCTTGACCATATTTTTATTTTCTCTGTTTTTTTCGTTCATTTATCAGGCGTTCGCGTTCTTTTAGTTTCTCTTTTCGCATTCGTTCTTGTTCTTTCAACTGTTTTTCGCGTTCACGCTGGCGTTCTTTCATCTCTTTTTTACGCTGTTTTTCGCGTTCTTTCATTTCTCGCTCACGCTGTTTTATCTGTTGATTTCTATCCTTATCTTTTTCTTTGAGATTTTTTTCTCTCTCTTTTATATTTAATTCGTCTGATTTTCCCTGTAGAGCCTCCTCCTGTTTGCGTTCAAGTTCTGCTTGTCTCTCTTCAAGAGAGGGCTGTGTTTGTGGTGATATGGATGGCTCTGTTTCCTGTTTCTCTTCTTCCGTTTTTTCCGGTTGAATTGTCACTTTAACCTCTTGTAAAATAACGGTTTTTTCAGGTTCGGCAATAGGTTCTATTTGCTTGATAGGTATCGTAAGCGATTCTTCAATCAAATCGATGTTGTCTATCTTAATAGAGTCTGTTCCAAGCGAATCTACATCTTGTGAATTCACTTTTTCTACAATTGGCTTGTCATCAATTGTCGGTTTTGCATTATATAAGCTATCTATAAAGACGATATATTCGTTGAGCGGTTTACCTTGTTCAACAAGATTTAAGTTGGCATCAGAAATAATCAGAGGCATTATATTTGCCGGAATATTTTGTCTGAATGTTGAGTCTGACTCAATCATATCTGCATATCTTCCTGCTTCATCAAGCGAATTGAATGTTTTTACCTGCATCATTTCGAACGGGTAAATCTGCATAAAAGAAGTGCTGAATGTGCGTATTTGGAACTTGGAGAAGTTGAAATTGGATACAGCAAACAACAGACTGCTTTTATCTATCGAATTTGGAGCAAACATAAGCATATAGCTGTGTGGAACATCTTTTCGAGGGTCAAAACTGATTGAGTCGATTGCCTGTGCAGATTTGCCCGTACCGCCCATTTTCCAATTGAAGCCGGACATTGCCGATGCGTTGGCAGCAAGAATTTTTCCTTCGGAGAGACCTGTCAATATATTTTGTGCTAAAACCGTTTCGCTTGTTTCGGGATGTTTTGCAACCAAATTGTTTAGAGCTGCCTCCGTATTTTGTGCGTCTCCCGATTGAGCGAATGCAAGTGCGTTCAACAGCATAAATTTGGGCATTAAATCTCCTTTTGCAAATAGTTTTTGTGCCAATTTATAGTTTTTCTGTACTGCTTGCGCATCTCCCTTTTGATATGCTTTGTATGTTTGTTGATATAGTGAGTCTTGCATTTGTGCAAAATTATGCATTGTTCGCTCGAAATTTGAGTCGGACATGGTCGCGGCGAGTTCATTTTGGGGGAATTCAACCAAAATTTTGTTTTTATAATTTTGTGCCATTGCCTTTTCGCCCAATCTCGTATATATTAAATACATTTGGTAATAAACATCGGGTCTGTCTTTACTTTCGGGAAAGTCATTTAGATGTCTGTTATACAGAGCAATGGCATGCCTGTAATCTTCCAGTCGGTCTTTTACGATATTTCCGGATTGGTAAAGCCCGGCTTCGATTATATTGTTAGAAGCAGCCAGTTTTTCGGGAGTATTTGGCAATTTGCTTAAGTAAAATTCGGGTTTATAACGTTCAGGAACCTTTTCATCTTTTTCTGCAGGTTTTCCGTCCGGACCTATTGCGATAGAGTTTGTCGGCAGAGCCTCACCGTTATCATCGGATTCGGCAGAGCCTCCAAATGTGGCTCCCGATTTATCTAACAGGCGCCAATTATCTTCCGGTTTTCGTCCGCCCCATCTTCTTTTAAACTCGTTTCGACCTTGCGATACAGCCTGAGGATTGTAGAAATAGAATGTGTTTTGCATACCGGTTCTTCCATTCATGGCGGCGGCAGCTTCGGCAGCCGAACCTTTACCGCCACTCAAGTCGGGTGCTTTTGCTTGCTGTTCGGCCAGGTATGCCTCTCGTTCACTTTCAAGAGCCAACTCTTTTTCTCGTTTTTTTATTTCGGCTATATAATCATTTATGATTTTTAGCTGTTCATCGTGTGGCAAACTTGCCAGATGTTGCAAGCTGTCTTGTTCGTGAACATTTGCTACAAGGGGAGCTAAGTCGGTTAAAACTTCGGAGCGAAATTTTACACGCGGATACTCTTTATTGTTTTTCGGCAAAACACCTATTGCTTCGGTGTACCTTGGTTCGGCTTTCACATAATCTTTTCTCTCGAAATATATATCGCCCAATGCTATTTGTGCTAAAGCTTTGTCAATGCCGTTACGAGTGCTTTTGCTTTCGGCAAGAAGGTAGTTTTCAATTGCTTTTGTTGTATCATTTTTACCTAAATGTATGTTACCTATAGCATAGTATATTTGGTCTAAAAAATCGCTGTTTTTAGAACTCTTGGTCATCGATTTAAGGTCTTTCAGAATATTGCTTTGGGCATTCGGTGTAGATACTAACGACTGTTGCATCAGTGCATTAAAAGCAATTTCGTAAGGAGTATTCAATCCTTTTACATCATTGAAAGCCTTATAAGCGGCAACTTTGTCGCCCGTTTTAGCATAGAGCTGTCCAAGCAAAAATTGTAATCGTTTTTTTTGCTTGATATTGCTTTGGTTTTTAATAGATTTAGTCAGATAGGTTATTGCTTCGGGATAATTCTCTTTCCGAATCTGGAGGAGAGTGTAGAACTCATTAAAGTCGTTTTTCAGATTTTTGGGTAATTCTCTCACTATCAGCGACTCGGCAAGAGCTTCGGCATCGGTAAACCAACCCATTTCGGTGTAGGCACGCATCATCCATATTTCGGCTTCGGCAACTACATCACGGTCATAGACAAAAAGTCGGGAAGTTTGCAAGAATACGGCTATAGCCTCGGTATAATCTTTGTTTTCTACGTGTGCTTTTCCCATTAACAGCCAAGCTCTGTCTATAAACGGGTTGAATTCGTCTTGACGAAGCCAGTCACGATATGCTTGAGTTTCCGATTTGGAAGGATCTCTTGGAGGTTTTACCGATATAGAGTGCTCTTGAATGGCACTAACCATCTTATCTACCGTTGTTGTGAAGGGTCCGCCGATACTCTTTTTCTTTGTTGTGTCGCTTGGGTTGGCACTTGTAGCATACATTGGCAGAAGGGCGGAATAGTCATCCTTCAAATTATCCATCTGCGACTTTAAGTTAGTCAGATAAGCCTCTTCTGCATTGAAATATACGTTGTATCGGGTAGTAAGTTCATGATAAGCCCTTGTGCTACGCGTATTCTTCTTTGTAGAACAACTATAGCACAAAAAAATGCCTAAAAATACCCCTATAAGTAACTTATATATGTTTTTTTTTGCTTTCAGCACACTTGTATCAATAAGTAAATACCCCATTTTATAAACTACAAAAGTAGCAATTTATTATAAAAACAGCAGAATAAAGGGTGTAATATTGTTGATAATACATAATTTGGGAAAAGGAACGATTTTTTCAATTTGTTTTTACTATTTTTGTAATAATCTTTTTTGAAGTGATATTTCAAAAGAGGACAGATTTATTTCTTTAAAACAGAGAAAACAATTATGAAAGACAAAATAAAAGTTGGGATTATACAACAAGCCAATACAGCTGATATTGATGACAACGTGTCGCGTTTACAGGCAAAAATTCGCAAATTGGCATCGCAAGGAGCAGAGTTGATAGTAATGCAAGAGTTGCACAATGGTCTCTATTTTTGCCAAATCGAAGATGTACAGGTTTTTAATCAGGCGGAAACCATACCGGGTTTTTCCACTCGTCTGTTTGGCGAGTTGGCGAAAGAGTTATCAATAGTTATTGTTCTCTCTCTGTTTGAGAAACGTGCTCCCGGACTTTATCACAATACAGTCGTAGTGATAGAAAAGGATGGAAGCATAGCAGGTAAATATCGTAAAATGCATATTCCCGATGACCCGGCTTATTACGAAAAGTTTTATTTCACACCGGGAGATTTGGGTTTCAACCCGATTGAAACATCGCTTGGGAAATTGGGCGTTTTAATCTGTTGGGACCAATGGTATCCTGAGGCTGCACGATTAATGGCAATGGCAGGAGCCGAAGTGCTGATATATCCCACAGCAATAGGAGATGAATCTACCGATACAAAAGATGAGCAAAACAGACAACGAAATGCCTGGATTACTATACAACGAGCACATGCCGTAGCAAACGGTTTGCCTGTAATCTCTGTAAATAGAGTGGGGCATGAATCTGACCCTTCGGGACAAACAAACGGTATTACTTTCTGGGGAAACAGTTTTGTTTGCGGACCACAAGGGGAGTTTTTGTATGAAGCATCAACAGATGAGGAGATTGAAACTGTTATAGAAATTGATAAATACGGAACAGAAAATGTTCGTCGTTGGTGGCCCTTCTTTCGTGATCGCCGTATTGATGCGTACTCTGAAATTACGAAAAGATATAGAATTTGATATCATTTGCAATTTCGGATCTTAGATTTACGTTTTATTTTAGACAGAAGACACAACCTCTGAGACATACGACTTTTTATTTCTGATTTTGTGCGTTAAATTAATATAGCTTTTTGTGTCTTTGCAATAAAAACACTACGTATTGTCCAAGATACCCTACAGAAGTTAGAGATTTAAAACATACCACAAAAAAAGAACTACCTCATCTTGAGGTAGTTCTTTCTTATATTTATTCAGATAGATTATTATTTAACCATAACTTTTTTCACGATATTTTGACCATTGTTTTCTACTTTTACAATGTAAATACCTTTTGGTAGGTTATTGTTTTTGAACTCTTTACCGTCGATGGCGTAAACGTTGATTGAAGTATATTCGCCTTTAACAACGATTGTACCGTTTTCTGAATAAAAAGAGATATCATTGTCAAATACATTATCAATAGCTGTAGATGAAGTCATTGATAGTTCCGTTTTTTCAGAATTTAATACTTTTACATTATTTAACGGGTTCATATAATCTTTAGCAACAAAAGCGACAACATCCATATTTTCTGCATTCCAAGCTTCCGGTAATGTAGCTTCGGCAGTTACGCTATAAGCATTTCCGTTCCATTCAATTTTTGTTCCGGCTGCACCATTCATAACTTTTCTAATCAAATTGTTATGAACATATCCTGCACCACCACCGGATTGAGAGTTAGAAACAATTCCATTTTCTAATAAGAAAATAACTACATACAGATCTTCTGTAGGAGGTGTACCGCTTCTGTCGTAACCTTGTGCTGTAATTTTTACTTTACGGTCTGTTGCAACACTGTTTTCTTGAGTAATATATACCGATATTGTAGTAGGAGCATTTAATGCTGCTCTAAAATAGTTAGCAATTTGAGTTTCACTACCAACGCCCATAACCGGAACATTTCCTGTTAAGATAGTTCTGTCAAGCATCATAGCGGGAGCATAGGTTCCTCCTCCGCCATAAAATCTTAAATAGCTTTCAGATTCAGGAATTGTATAGCTGTCAGTGTAAAAACCTGCGTGGTGAGCAACCCAATTAACTCTATCTTTAAACTCATCTTGCTCAATTACATTTTTAATACGTGCAGCTCCGGCGGGACAGTATCCACACATTTCAGTAGTAAATTGTTCTAACAAAATCTTGCGTTCAGCTGTTGTATTTGCATTGTATGCTGTTACAGAAACTGTTGCAGGAGTCCCTTCAAAACTTATTCCATTAACTTTGGTGATAGCCACGCTAAACTCTCCGCTCATGTTCATTACAACATCTTCAAGAGTTACTGTTTGCGCAGAAGAACCGGCAGCCATGTTAACGTTGAATGACTGTTGAGCAGGAGCGTTAGTTCCAAGTGAATAGGTAAGTTCCAGGCTGGTAATATCATTTGTTCCGGTGTTGCGGACTTTCACAGGAATATCTATATCAGAGTTTAACTCTTGATTTTCTCCTAACACAACTTCTGTAATTTCAGCTATATTTTCAAACTCACCTGTAAGCAGCATCTGCACGGTTAGAGCACCAAAACTGGCTGTGTAGTCTGTAAGTTCATTGTTGTCGATGCTTAACAATAGAGCATCTTGAGTTGCTGCTGAGTATTCTGTAGCACCAATGGCATAAGTTGCTGCAGGTAATACAGGGATGTGATAACCAATGTAATAGGTTTTATTTTCCAGGGCTAATGGTTCGTCAAAAATAACTTCAGTCCATCCAGGTTGAAGGCTTGTAAGTGTTTTAGACGCAATGTTAGCTCCTGTAGATGTTTCACGGACAAAAACGGTTACGTTGTTTACAGTTTTACATACACCTACGTTAATACCTGCTATTTCTGCACCAACGTATGGAGTTACAAAGTCGGCACTAAGTTTTGCCATAGCATAAATTTCTGCTGTCATATTGCTTAAACCAAGACCTCCCTCAACGTCAAATTCATCGGCACAAAGACCTAATTTATAGTAGGATTTGCTGTTTGATGATACAAAATTTTCGTTTTGCGCATTAGGGTTTAGTGTAAACATTTGCGCAAATGCAGTGTTGCACATAAATATGGCAACCAATGTTAGAAATAGTACATTCTTTTTCATAAATTTAAAAATATTAATTATTAAAAAGTAATTAAAATATGGTATTACTCTTAGATATTAATTACCTAAGAATAATTTTTTCTGCTGCTCTTTTGCCTGTTTTATCTTTGAACGACAAAATAGCTATTCCTCTGTAGTTGGTAGTCGGCAAGTCGAAGCTGTTGCTTGAAGCCGGTAAAATATAACTACCAATTTTCACTCCTGTAATGTTGTAAACTGACATCTCCACATCACGGTCGTTAGAGTAAACAATACGGCAAATATTTCCGCCTTGTAAAATAGCAAATTTAGTAAATCCTACCTCTTCTATTCCCGATGGGTTATATACATAGTGTACTTCAGCTGTAGCACTTGCACCGGCACCTCCTTCTTGTTTTACGGTGTATTTAATAATCGCAGATGATGACTCTACAGGGAAAAACTGTCCATAGAAAGATGTGTATTCGCTGTTGGCGGCAACTACAGAGTTAATAGGGCTTTCATTACCCGGGAAACATCCCATGTCAGTACAAAAAGTGCTATGGCTGCCTTCCGGCATTTCTACTTCGTTTTTAATGATTTTGAATTCGATATCTTCACTGCTGTTATTTTTAATAACCGGTTTAAATTTTTGATAATGTGAGCCGGGATTAAAATCATCTTCAGTAAACTCGGTTATTGTAACAATTTCATTATCTGCTAAAGCAGCTCCGTTATAAATAAATTGCAGTGATTGTGCTGCAGCAAAGTGTGTAAAC
This sequence comes from Bacteroidota bacterium, assembly GCA_041846575.1. Lineage (GTDB taxonomy): Bacteria > Bacteroidota > Bacteroidia > Bacteroidales > Dysgonomonadaceae > JBGZFC01. The sequence continues at coordinate 7,970 of JBGZFC010000049.1, read as the reverse complement.
AGAGCCACAAGTGATAGTGTTAGGAATATTTTTTTCATATTTGTAATTATTAATTAGTTATTAATTTGGTAATGTAATTAAAGGTATTTTTACGGTTTCTAATACCTCCTTATTATCTTGGTTATAAACAAAGGCAATTATGTCACAATTTTCAAGAACCCATCCTTTTTCTTTTAAGGAGTAGTCGGATAGTGTAAACTCTGCAACATTGCCATTAAAAGTAAGCGGAGTACCCCATGTGCCATTTGGTGCATCGCGTAATACGTGATTGTGTACATAATCCTTATTGTTTGTACCGTCAGGCATAGCTTGTATTGCTACAATATTGTTTTCTGTAATCCAAAGTTGTAAAGCCAGTTTTGCAATATCTAAATCTGACTCTTTTTTTACATTAACTGTTAAGTTTAGCACACTTTCAGTCTCGCTAAAGTTGTTTTCTATAGATATTGAAACACCCGATTTTTTCCATATAATATCTCTTATAGCTTCTCCCCATTTTTGATAATCTACCGTCAGTTGATTATTATATACTCGTCTGTTTACTAATCCTACAGGGTTATATGTTATTTTAAACTTATCATAATACTCATTTCCAGCCTCTGTTTGCATTGCCGATGTCGATAATTCTCCTGCATGTATTGCAACTACCACCAAGTTATTACCATATATTACAGAAAGAGTATCAACTACTTCGGCTGCTTTAGGACAGTTAGTACATTTTTGTCCTGTATAATCTTCTAAAAGAACAACCCTCTCCATTGGCGGATTGGGCACTTCAATAAGTAATTCGTCCTCAGGAATAATATCACAAGAGAACACCATCAGAAGTAATGCGAATATCCAAAAATATTTTTTCATCTCAATATGTTGTTTTAGAAGTTATAATTATATGCTATATTCAACCCTTTGCTTGCGGGGACCAAACGACAAACGCCGCCTGCGCAAGTAATACCTTCGCGGGTACGTCCGTAACCTAATTGCAAGCGATGCGATTTGTACGAGTAAGCTGCCGTAGCCATAGGATAGTGCATTTTAGTGGTTCCGGCATTGTAAGTATCGGAAAAACCAATCATTAAACTTGAGAAAAGACTCAACTCTGCAGAAGCATAAAACCAATCGCCCAAATCTTGTTTCGTTGTCAGATATTGCAATTCGGTGCGAAGATTTGTTTTTCGGTTGAAATTGAATTTAAACTCACCTGCAAACACATTGCTTTTTACAATATCGCCATTTACAGCATGACCTTCAACCACTTTCTGGTTGTAGATTTGATTCATGTAAAGCAGTGTAAATGAGAAGAAGTTGCTTATTTTTTTATTCAAGTCAATATTGAAGTCTTGGTAATAGGTCTCTTTACTCATATCAAAAAACTTTGGTTTGTATCCCATTGTTCCTTTCAAGTTTTGACTTGCGTATTCTGCTTCATCAAAAAGTCCTCGAATATGCGAGAAGCTTGCTCTGATATCGGCACCATATTTTCCACCCAAAGCTGTACGACGCTTAATATTGTAACGCACTTCACCTTGAAATGCCCACTCGCCCATGCGTTGAGTTGCATAAGGATAGTGTGCCGCAAGTGTGTAGCTGTGCTGCATGCTAAAAGGAGGCATGTGATTGATAAACGAAGATAGACCAACACGTGAGCGAGCACTGCGGTATGACATATTCTCATTTCGTTTTGCTTGCAACAAGAAGCTCATACCGCGTTGAGAGTATGATGTAGAAACAAGAAGAGCATTACCGCCTTTATAAATATAGTTGTTGTCAAAAGATGGGTCGTTCCATTTTTTCGCATATTCTGTATTGAATACAAATCCGCTTTTTTGAATATTAACTCTACCGCTAAATGCCGGGACATATTTTGGTAAATTCAAAGCTTGTGTACTTGTAACCATAATAATTTCATCCGGCTCGGTTTTAGTTACGAAAGAGCTGCCGAGAGAAAGTTTCCAATCATTTTTGCTTAAAGCCGGAATCCATTCGTCAAGGTTCATTTCCAGATCGGTGCCGTAAACGGTATTGTTTCTATCTTTGAAATAATATCTTTGGCTACCTGCCATTGCTTTAAGAGTCAACCCCTGTACGGGTTTTAAAATCAATCTACCACCTCGTAAGGAGTTATCTATTCCCAAGTTTCTCTCTTCGTAGGTTCTGAAAATAAGTCCGTTACCAAATTGGTCGTAAAAATCGCCAACGGTTACGTCGAAGGCTTTGTACCTACCACGCAAATATACGTTTCCTATGCCTGCGCCGGCGAAATTTGATTCAAAACCCGGGAGCGGATTATTCATATATTCGCCTCGTATTCCTGCTTCCAAATAATCGTTTTTTACAGAAAGTCGCAGGTATGAATTCGATTTGAACGGTTTATCGCCTTTTACTGCTCCAATAGCCGAGTCGTTTTCTGCAACGAGCATATTCGTTTGAATATCGCCCGATACGGTAAACGATTCAAAAAAACCTTTTTTTTGTTGTGAATTTTCTGTTTGAGCAAATAAGCTACTACTGCCTGTTAAACAAGTTACAATAAATAATATTGTAAAAGTATAAAATTTTCCCATTAGACTTTGCCTGTTTTCTTATCCTTTGATTTGTTTTTCTATCTCAATTACTTTGTCTATTAACTCTTTTTCGCTGCCATCGGTATAGCCGTTTTTCTGATATGCTATTTTACCGGTGCTGTCAATAATAAATACACAAGGAATTAAGTTTACACCCATAGCTGCTTTGAAGTCGCTATTAGGGTCGAGCAAAACCGTAAAGTCCCATCCCAATCCGTCAACCATGGTTTTCACTTTTGCACTGTTTTGTGCATCATCAATAGAAACAACAATAACTTCAACTCCTGTTTCGTCTTGCCAGTCAGGATAGACCTCGTGAATAGCTTTCAGTTCTCTTAAACATGGTTTACACCAAGTCGCAAAGAAGCTGATAATCACAGGTTTGCCTGATTTTGAAATGTCGGCAGTGTTGATTTCTTTCCCGTCGGTTGTTTTTAGATGTCTTTCGGGAAGTTGAGCAAATGTTGTTTGCAAAGATGCAATAACGATAACTGATAATAATAATATTCTTTTCATAACTCTTTGGGTATTTACGTTTTTAATTAAAAGCCTGCAAACATAATACTTATTTAAAAAAAAACAATAGGTTTAGTATTAATTAATATTTTTTTAACGCTGTAAATCTTGATTTACACAACAACTTTGACTGTTTTTTTGTCCGACAGTTTAAAGGGGATAATAGAAAAAAGAGCAAATAATCAAGAGCCAAGACACAAAAGTAAAAAAAGGAGACTATTTTAAGCTCCTCCTACCAAAAGCTAATAGGCGATAACCAATAGCAAGTGAGATAGACTCCTCTCTTTGTTTGAAGATAACAAAATAGTATTTGTAATTGCTAATTGTTTATCAACTCATTTGCTCTATCTAATGCAAGGTGTATATTTTCACAAATATTGTCGTCTCCAATCAATTGTGGTACATGCGATTTGTATAGACTTTCGTGTACATCTTTATTTACTCCCGACAATACAATTTGGATTTTCTCTTTTTTCGCATTTTTACATAGATTTTCCAAGTTGTTTAATCCGGTAGAGTCAATGAAAGGCACTTTTCGCATCCTTATAATCCTTACTTTCGGTTTCTCACCAATTTCTCGCATCAAGTCATCAAATTTATTGGCTATTCCAAAGAAGAACGGTCCCTCAATCTCATATACATCAACATCTTTCGGTATATTCAATATTTCATCCTTCAAATTATCGGAACGAAATTCTGTTCCTTTTGAAATGTCGAGTTTTTCAACTTCGCGTGAAATGGTTGCGCTTTCGTTTATACGTTTCATAAAAGCAAAAACAGACAGTAACAAGCCAATTTCAATTGCTATTGTGAGGTCGAATATGACTGTTAATAAAAATGTTATTGACATGATTGCCATTGTTGACCTCGACTGTTTTGAAAGTGAAATAAAAGCACGCCATTCACTCATATTGTAGGCAACAACAACCAAAACTCCTGCTAAGCACGCCATTGGGATATGTTGCGTTAAATTGCCCAAAAACAGTAAAATAAGAAGTAGAACTATAGCATGAATAATTCCTGCTATCGGTGATCTTCCGCCGTTGTTGATATTGGTCATGGTACGAGCAATTGCTCCTGTCGCCGGAATTCCACCGAAGAAAGGAGTAATCAGATTGGCAGCACCTTGAGCGATAAGTTCCATATTAGAATTGTGCCTATCTCCTGTAACACCATCAGCTACCGTTGCCGAGAGCAAAGACTCAATTGCACCTAACATGGCAATCGTAAAAGCCGAAGGGAACAGTAATCGCATACTTTCAACAGTTATTCCTATAGGCTCAACAGTAGGTAATGAGGCGTTTATCTCGTATCTGTCGCCAATAGTTTCTATTCCTGTAATTCCTAAATGGTTGCGCATTATGTAAACTATAATTGTCATTACAACAATGGCTATTAACGAACCGGGTATTTTTTTCGATATTTTTGGCGATAGAAATATTATCGCTACACTCAATACTCCAATTATAGTGGGCCATAAATTGATGGTGTGAAAATTTTGAAAATATATTCCCCACTTCTCTATGAAGTTGGAAGGGACACTTGCGATTTGCAAACCGAAAAAGTCTTTCATCTGAGTAGAGAAAATGGTAAGAGCAATACCGCTTGTAAATCCAACTATAATCGGGTATGGTATAAATTTAATAACCGAACCGAGTTTCATAAATCCCATTGCCATCAGCATAACACCTGCCATGACGGTCGCAATTGTCAATCCTTGCACGCCAAACTTCTCTACTATTCCGTAAACTATCACGATAAAGGCTCCCGTGGGACCACCAATTTGCACTGTGCTACCGCCAAGAAACGAGATAATAAAACCTGCTATAATTGCTGTAATAAGCCCTTTTTCGGGAGTTACACCGGAAGAAATTCCGAATGCAATAGCCAAAGGAAGAGCTACTATACCAACAATAATTCCTGCCATTAAATCAGCCATAAATCTTTCTCTGTTGTAAGTTTTTAATGACTGAAAAAGTGTGGGTTGAAAATCTTTGATAAAATTTAGTTGCATATACCTGTTTTTTTAAAACGGCACAAAGATACGCCTTTTCTGAATTTTTGGCAATAATTTTGGATAGTTATGAGTTATGAGTGATGGGTGTTCCCTTAATTCGTAACACGCAACTTTCTAAATAGATTTCTCACTGCGTTATAAAAGACAAAGAGCCGTCTGTGGTTTGAGTTCGCTGCTAACAGCCAAAGGCTAATGGCTGGCAGGCAAAAGCAAACAGATTTCTAACTTCGTTCGAAATGCCAGAGAATGATTTTCGGCATTACCAAAAACTCGGCACTCCCAACCTTAAATCTTGAATCAATTAGCACATTAGCCTTGTGTCTTTTAGAATAAAAATGTTTAGCAAACAGTACACAATATTAAAACAAAAACAGTATATTTGACGAATCAAAACTTTTTATATAAATAATACAGCCATGTCAAAAAACAGTTTTTTCCTATTCAGTGTATTGCTATTATCTTTAATAGCGTTAATTCTTTCTTCTTTTTCTTCTTCTTCGTCGTGTATTTATCATATTGAAAAAACTCAAAATATCGAACCGCAGGTTTTATCGATGACTGCATCGGTAGATGTGCCCGATGAGATGATATTTGCAAATGAAAAAGTTGTTTTCGAAAGATATGACATTCGTGAAAGAATGGATAGAGAGTTGAACAGTTTTACCTATTATCACTCCACTACTCTAATGCTTTTTAAAAGAGCCAACAGAATATTTCCTATAATAGAACCGATACTAAAACAGCAAGGATTGCCCGACGACATAAAATATCTTGCCGTTATCGAGAGTAGTTTGCACCCGAGAGCACTATCGCCGGCAAATGCTGCCGGATTATGGCAGTTTATATCTTCTACCGGCAAATCTTACGGATTAGAAATAAATAGTGAAGTAGATGAAAGATATCATATCGAGAAATCTACCATAGCGGCTTGCAAGTATCTTAAAAGTGCCCGTAATCAATATGGTTCGTGGAGTGCCGCGGCTATGTCGTACAACGGAGGAATGGGAAGAATTTCAACGGAACTGACCAATCAAAAAACAGATAATGCATTAGATTTATGGCTGTTAGAGGAGACGAGTCGTTACTATTTTCGGATGATGGCTGTAAAGCTGATTTTCGAAGACCCCGCGAAATATGGTTTTATTATCAAGGCCGAACAGTTATACAAACCGATAGAATTTAATGAAATAACCGTATCTACATCTATAAACGACTTGGCAGATTTTGCAAAACAGAATGGAATTACTTACGCTCAATTGAAAGATTTTAACTCGTGGTTACGAGACAGCAAACTTGTTAATAAATCAGGTAGAACTTATACAATCCTTATTCCCAAGAAAGAGAGTCTGTATTATAAAAAAGGAGAGAAGGTTATAGTTCACAATCCTAAATGGATAACAGATTAAACTACAACCCTCTCTATATGTAATGATATTGCTATTTATTAAAGACTCATCCTTCGCAATGGCATAGTCATACAACGTGGTCCGCCACCACCGCGTGGAAGTTCGGAGCCTTCTATCGCAATAACACATTTACCGCCTGTTTCAACATCGTATTTTCCGCTGATAACATCAGACGCGGAAACAATGTTGAATCCTTTTTTGTTTAGTTCGTTTAGTGTGTTTATATTTCTTGCGTAAGAGAGTACTTTACCCGGAGCAACGGCAAAGAAATTGGCTCCACTGTGCCACTGTTCTCTTTCCTGATCCCAATCATCGGCATCACCACCGCAAATTACAGGATCCAAATCCATACCCAATTTTTTCAGAACTGTCAGGATATTTTTCTCTGATGATATCTTGGATACTTTTCCATTTTCAATCTCCATGTGAACAGTTTGATAAGGAGTATTATCCAAAATAAGCGGTTTATATACCATGGCTTTATCTTTGTCGAGCATCGTGAAAACCATGTCGAGGTGTATAAACGACTCCGGAGTATGCGGAAGTTGTTGCACTATAATATGCTTAGGAGCTTTGTCTCTTGCACAGAGCTGTTCTGCAAGAATATCTATCGCTTGTGTGCTTGTTCTGACTCCGTTTCCTATTACCAGAATATCATCTCTAACAACTAGAATGTCTCCTCCTTCAATCTTCACTTGCGGATCATTTCCGGCTATGTTATAGAAGTTTAGAGGGTTACCGTTGAAGAAAAGATTGCTTTTGTAAATGGCATTCATGATGATTGACTCGCGCAAACGGACGCTGTTTGCCATTTTACAAATAACAGCATTGTTGCCGATTGTTACCGTTGCATCTCTTGTGAAATAGTAGTTATATAAAGGTTTTAGAGCGTAATACTCATCACGCAAGAAGTCGGTTAATGTGTTTTTTTGAATAGGTAAACCTTCAATAAGGAATTTACCCAATTCGGCTGCAGGCAAATCCAACAGGTAATCTCTGTAGCTTTCAACCTGCTCTGCTTGACAAATCTCATCTATCAAAGATTGTTTGAAATTATCATTTTCAAGAACTTTGACCAACATATCAGAAATCTTATAAACTTTGGCAAGTTTATTAAGTACTCCGTTTATTTGGTCATACTCTTTTTGTGCAATTGACAAGTTCAAAATATCGCTGTAAAGTGCTCGCTGGGCATTGCGTGGAGTCATGTTTTCTACCTCTGCACCCGGATAGTGCAACAATACTGCTTCAAGTTTACCTATTTCAGATTGCACATTAAGTGTTAAAAGATTATTATCCATAAATATTTTTTGTTGATTTATATCTTTTGCAAATGTACAAAATTAGAATGAATTTAATAATTCTTTTTTCTCTTTTCCACATTAAAATCAATAATCTGATGAAAAATACAACTTTTTGCAATATTACAAAATGGATGTAAAACAACAAAATAAAGTTTTTTTCTATTTT
>JBGZFC010000048.1:0-4533 GCA_041846575.1 Bacteroidota bacterium | reverse complement strand
CTTATGGCAAAGAACTTCAATGGACTTAAAGATAATTATCAAGCAACCTATATATTAAATAGTGTAATAGATAATTTTGGCGACTATCCCGATGTGATAAAAGAAGCAAAAGAAACGTTGGATAAGATAAAATCCGAAGGTGTTTAATGATTTAATAGATAAAAATAGCTAATCCCGTGAAGGGGATATGAGGTTTTGTTTATTTGTTAATGTCGTTCCTTAGTAGGAAATGGTGGTTGTGAATGTTGATTTATGTTGTTCCGATGTCGGAATAGTATAGTATGATTGATAAAAATTAGTTTTTCGATGTCGGGACAATGTAAAATATTTTATAAAAACTATTTTTCCTATGTAGGGATAAGATAAATTAATAATTAAAAATAACTATTTCGGAATAGGAATGGAATAATATGGTGAATAAAAATACCTGTTCCGTTGTCGGAATAATATTAAAATCAATGTAAAATATATTATTCCTATGTAGGGATAGGATGTAAAATTAATAAAAATATTTTGTATAGATGTGTATTAATAGTAAAATAAATATATATGATACCAGTTTATGATGTAAAAGACCTTCGATTGATGGAGTTTGTTCAAGTAATGAAGAATGTACAGGCATTCTTATCAAAACAAGATGTTGAAACCTTAGGGTTGTCAGAGGCTAAAACTGCTTTTGACCAAAAGTTAGAGGCAATGAACCAAGCACTCAAACCACTTCAAAAGAGTTTGCATACACAGCAAATAAATGATTTAGATGTTAAACGTGGTGAACTTCTTGTTGGTTTTATAGGATATTGTAAGGCAGTAGTTGTTTTCCCAGACAAGAAAAAGTCAGTAGCAGCTCAAAAATTGGTGGCAACGATTGAGAAATATGGTAAAAATATTAAAAATAAACCTTTACAGGAAGAGACTGCTATTATTGATAGTATTCTGAAAGATTTTTCCGAGCCAGAACATAAGCAAGCCATCACTACAATTGATGCTGACAAGTGGGTGGAAGACCTTGCTAATAGCAATAAACAATTTTCACTACTATACAATACGCGTACCCAAGAGCAAGGAGCTTTGGTAGTAGGGGGAACTAAGAAGGCTCGAAAAGAACTTAACGATGCTTATAAGCATATTGTTAAAAGTATCAATGCGTTAGCATATCTCTACGGAAAGGAAAAGTATCAGTCAATAGCAAGTGTTATTAATGAGGAGATAAAACAAGCCAAAGCACGATAAAAAGATGCAAGTATGATAGCGTATTTATGAAAATTAAACTTGAAATAATGTGTAATAGTAAAAGAACACCAAAAATAATTTGTTATGATATATAAATCATTAAAAAAGACACCGAAGTATGTAGCTTTGTTAGGGTTGTTCCTTTCAGTAAGTCAGGTGTATGGACAAGATGACAAATTGGGTACGAAAGTAATCGATATTGTAAAGCCGTATTCACCTACGGTTGCCGATGCTTTTAAGCAACGCGAAGCTGCACCACCCAAAGATTCGGTAACGGTTCCGAAAAAGAAAATCAATTATACAATTTATTCCGTGCCAGTGGCATCAACTTTTGTCCCTGACAAAGGAAGACCCTCGCAGGTTCCTATCTCAAAAGGGAAAACAGAACAATATTACGACTCGTATATAGCCTTAGGATTTGGTAGCTATACAACTTTCTTGGGCGATGCTTACGTTTCACTTCCCATTAGTAAAGAATCTGACTTCTCGGTAGATGTGCAACATCATTCGTCGCAGAACAACGTGGAAGGTATTGATACCGATAGCAATTTTTCTAACACTGACCTTCAAGCGGCATATCGTTACGCAAACAAAGATTATTTTTTCGGTGCTTCGGTGAATGTAGGACATCGACTTATACATTGGTATGGCGTGGAAGATAAAAGCTATTTGCCACTCATAAGTGGGGTGAAACTTCGTCAGAATTATTTAGATGGAGGAGTAAAAGCCTATTTAGGGGTTAATAATTCGGTTTTCCGACGAGCGGATATCCTCTTGCAAGGTATCAGAGATGACTTCGATAGCGGAGAGTTTCAGGTTCAGTTTAAGCCATCATTGGGTTTTGAGTTCAACAACGAACAATCCCTTGCAGTTGATTTCGATGTAAATTATCTTACAGGGAGTTTTGAACGCAGTTTTTCAACTACTAATAAGATAGATTATCAATGGTCTTTGCTCGGAATACGACCCTCGTATCATTTTGTAATAGAAGACTTCTCGGCGAAAGTAGGAGCGGGGCTTTATTATGTATCGGGAAAGGAAGAGATGGACGGTAGTAATTTCAAAATATATCCTGATGTGGAGGTGGCTTACAATGCTTTTGGCGAAAATTTTATTATTTACGCGGGTGCTGGGGGTAATGTAGAGCAATTGACCTACCGTGAACAGAGCAGAATAAATCCGTTTGTATCACCAACACTCCATTTCAAACCGATGATTACCTCTTACGACATCTTCGGAGGTATAAAAGGGAAGCTGGTAGGGGCACTTTCTTACGATGTGAAAGCACATTACGGACGCGTTGAAAATCTGCCAATGTTCCAAGCCAACCCGAAAATCACCACAATCGATAAAGCCTACCAGTACGATAACTCATACACGATTGTATATGATAAGGCAATGGTCTATGGGCTTTCAGGAGAAGTTAAGGGAGTGGTTGCCAATCAATTTACAATGGGAGTTTTGTTGAAGGTAGATAGTTTCGTACCAGATAACGAAAAAGAATCGTGGAATATCCCGATGTTTAGTTCAACTATTTTAACTGATTTTCAGGTAGTACCTAACTGGTACATTGGTGCAGACTTGTTTTACATAGGCGATAGAAAGGATATTAAACACAATCTGAAAGGAGCTACCCAAGAGGTAATTACCTTAGATGGTTATTTTGATGTGAATCTCCACACCGATTACACCATAGCTAAGCAATGGACTATCTTTTTAAATGCCAATAATCTTACATCCAAAAATTACCAACGTTGGACAAACTACCCTGTACAAGGATTACAAATATTGGGTGGCGTAAAATATCGGTTTTAATATTTTAAATTATTAACAATGAATAAATTAAACCGATACGATAGGGCTTACATGCGTATGGCAGAAGAGTGGGCTAAGCTCTCTTATAGTCAGCGGAAACAAGTCGGAGCTATCATTGTGAAAAACAGAATGATAATTTCAGATGGATATAATGGTACTCCCACAGGTTTTGAGAATTGCTGTGAAGATGAACAAGGTGAAACTAAATGGTATGTACTTCATGCTGAGGCAAATGCAATTTTAAAAGTAGCCGCTTCTACACAATCATGCGAGGGAGCGACACTTTACATTACAATGTCCCCATGCAAGGAATGTAGTAAATTAATTCATCAGGCTGGGATAAAACGATTGGTTTACAAAGAAACCTATCGTGATAGTGAAGGACTTGCTTTTCTTGAAAGAGCAGGGGTTGAGTTGGTTCACCTTCCCGATTCGTCTGCTAACCAAGAGTAATTTTTTATTTAAATTGTTTTAAATGAAATACTTAGTAAGTATTGTTGGACCAACGGCTATCGGGAAAACCAAGTTAGCTATTGCCTTGGCTCAGTATTTTAATACAGAAATAATTTCGGCAGACTCTCGTCAGTTTTTCAAAGAAATGAAAATTGGAACAGCTGTTCCCTCCAATGAAGAATTACAGCAGGCAACACATCATTTCATTCAACATAAAAGTATTTTTGAGAAATATTCCGTGGGTGATTTTGAGAAAGAAGCCATTGAATTGCTTGGGAAATTATTCAAAACCAAAGACATAGTAATTATGGTTGGGGGAAGCGGTCTGTATACAGATGCGGTTATAAACGGATTGGACGATTTTCCCGAGGTTTCCCCTGAAATTCGGACTTTACTCAACGCTCAATATCGAGATTTTGGTATTTCTTTTCTACAAGAAAAATTACAAAGCATTGATTCAGAACAATATAACCGAATGGATAATCAAAATCCACAGCGTTTAATACGAGCATTGGAAGTTTGCTTGGCTTCGGGGAAGCCTTATTCCTCTTTTCTGAATAAAAAACAGCACAAGAGAGATTTTATTCCTATTGAAATTGCTTTGACAGCCGATAGAGAAATTGTGTATCAACGTATAAATCAGCGTGTTGAATTGATGCTGGAAAACGGACTTATTAAAGAAACTCAAAATTTACATATCTACAAAAATTTGAATGCTTTGCAAACGGTTGGTTATCGCGAATTATTCGATTTTCTTGACAAAAAATCCTCTTTACGACAAGCCGTTGAAAATATTAAAATGAATACACGACGATTTGCTAAGCGTCAATTCACGTGGTTTCAGAAAAATAAAAATATATATTGGTTTGATTATCAGGAAGATATAGATGATATTATTTCCTATGTTGAGATTCAAAAATCGAAATAGGAAAAATTACCAAATTTCAATATGAAACAATAGTTTTTTTATTGATTTTTTTAAAGAATTGTATTTTATGTAAAATTTATTCTAAGAAAATAATATTTCACTTTGTT
>JBGZFC010000047.1:0-8913 GCA_041846575.1 Bacteroidota bacterium | reverse complement strand
CCACCTTTATATTTCTTTATAATTTCAGAAATATCCAAAGAATCCACCACAGTATTCACAAGTCTAACGGGGTGATTATCAGGAATTTTATCAAAAATATTGATAGGAAAAAGTTCAGTAGTATTGCCAGGTTGAATTTTAAATGTTAACTTCGCCATCGGTTGTTTTTTTTGGAACACTCAAATATACAAAATTTGAGAAAAAATACCAAAAAAAGGCTGTCCAAAACTTTTCGGACAGCCTCTTTTACTATTTGTTTGATGCTCGTTTGTGCGCGTAATTACTTCACTTCTTCAAAATCCACATCGGTTACGTTGCCTTCTTGGTTATCAGATTGTTGAGCATTGGGGTCTTGTCCCGGTTGTGGTCCGCCCTGAGCGTTTGCAGCGTTGTACATATCTTGCGATGCAGCTTGGAAAGCCGTGTTTACTTCTGCCATAGCAGCATCAATACCGGCAAGGTCTTGTGCTTTGTGAGCCTCTTTAAGTTTGCCGAGAGCTGCTTCGATAGGAGCTTTTTTGTCAGCCGGTATTTTATCTCCAAACTCTTTCAACTGTTTTTCAGTTTGGAAAATAGTTGAGTCGGCTAAATTCATCTTATCAACACGCTCTTTTTCTACTTTGTCGGCTTCGGCATTTGCAGCAGCTTCCTCTTTCATACGTTTGATTTCTTCATCGCTCAATCCCGAAGAAGCTTCGATACGAATTTTTTGTTCCTTACCTGTAGCTTTATCTTTAGCCGATACGTTAAGAATTCCGTTGGCATCGATATCGAAAGTTACTTCAATTTGTGGTACGCCGCGTGGTGCCGGTGGAATTCCGTCTAAGTTAAACACACCAATTTGTTTGTTATGTGCAGCCATTGGGCGTTCGCCTTGCAACACGTTTATCTGTACCGAAGGTTGATTATCTGTTGCAGTAGAGAATACTTCCGATTTCTTTGTAGGGATGGTAGTGTTAGCATCGATAAGTTTTGTCATCACGCCACCCATTGTTTCGATACCTAATGAAAGCGGAGTAACGTCAAGCAGTAGCACGTCTTTCACCTCTCCTGTAAGTACGGCTCCTTGAATTGCCGCTCCAATAGCAACCACTTCGTCAGGATTAACTCCTTTGTTGGGAGCTTTTCCGAAAAGTTTTTCTACCATTGCCTGTACGGCAGGTACACGAGTTGAACCTCCAACAAGAATTACCTCATTAATATCGGAATTGTTCAGTCCGGCATCTTTCATAGCTGTTTGACACGGAGCAACGCATCTTTGCAACAAATCGTCAATCAATTGTTCAAATTTTGCACGAGTAAGCGTTTTTACCAAGTGCTTTGGAATTCCGTTTACAGGCATAATATAAGGCAAGTTGATTTCGGTTGTGGTTGAACTTGAAAGTTCTATTTTAGCTTTCTCTGCAGCCTCTTTCAAGCGTTGCAATGCCATCGGGTCTTGACGTAAGTCGATGCCTTCATCTTTAATAAACTCTTCAGCTAACCAATCGATAATTTTATGGTCGAAGTCATCACCACCCAAATGCGTATCGCCGTTTGTTGATTTCACTTCGAAAACTCCATCACCCAATTCAAGAATCGAAATATCAAAAGTTCCGCCACCAAGGTCGAAAACAGCGATTTTCATATCCTGTTGTTTTTTGTCCAATCCGTATGCCAACGATGCAGCGGTAGGCTCGTTTACGATACGTCTAACGGTAAGACCGGCAATTTCTCCGGCTTCTTTTGTTGCCTGACGTTGCGCATCGCTAAAATATGCAGGTACGGTAATTACCGCTTCCGAAACTGTTTGTCCGAGATAATCTTCGGCTGTTTGTTTCATCTTTTGCAGAATGATTGCCGAAATTTCTTGCGGAGAATAAAGTTGTCCGTTAATATCTACGCGAGGTGTGTTATTGTCTCCTTTTACTACTTTATACGGCACACGTCCGGTCTCTTTTTGTACCTGGTCGTATGTTTCGCCCATAAAAGTTTTGATAGAATAAACGGTATTTTTCGGATTAGTGATAGCCTGACGTTTTGCAGGGTCTCCCACTCTTCGTTCGCCGTTATCCATAAATGCAACTACCGAAGGAGTAGTACGTTTGCCTTCGTTGTTAGGAATTACAACCGGCTCATTGCCCTCCATTACCGAAACGCACGAGTTGGTAGTACCTAAGTCTATTCCAATTATTTTTCCCATAGTTTTTTATATATTTTATTGTTTGTTTTATGATTATTTTTTCTGATTTATAATTTAATTTCACTTATATACTTCAAATGTTGTGCCAAAAAAACAAAACTTATCAATGCTGACATAATGACTGATTATTTTTCCTTGTCTATACCTATAATTTAAAATAAAATAACTACCTTTGAAAAACTGAACAATTTGAAATCTTTTTTAGAAATTACAGTTATGCTCACAAAACAAGATTTAGATTTATTGAAACAAAAGCAGATTTCTCAAGCAGATATTGAGAATCAATTAAATGCCTTTAAAACAGGATTTCCTTTTTTGAAAATAGTTTCCGCGGCATCAGCCCAAAAAGGAATTATGATAATTTCTGAAAAGGATAAAGAGAAGTTTATCTCGGCTTGGGACAAATATTTGAGTTCCGACAAAATAGTATCGAAATTTGTACCTGCATCGGGGGCGGCAAGTCGTATGTTTAAAGATTTGTACTCGTTTTTGGATGCGGAATACGAGACTCCAACCACCGAATTCGAAAAAACATTTTTCGACAATATCCGTAAGTTTGCCTTTTTCGATAAACTTAATTCTGCTTGTTATGAGATGTATGAGAAAAATATAGATGAACTATACACCGCAAACAGATATAAAGATGTGATTAACGCTCTGTTGGGTATAAAAGGAATGGAATATGGCAATATGCCTAAAGGACTGTTACTGTTTCACACGTATGACGAAGGAAACCGTACACCTGTAGGCGAACATCTGTCCGAAGGTGTTTTGTATGCGAAAAACAGTAAAACCAACAGTGTAAAAATACATTTCACCGTTTCGGAAGAACACAAATCGCTGTTCGAAGTGCTTGTAGGCGCACGTAAATCTAACTACGAGCAAAAGCTGGGTGCCAATTTCCTGATATCTTACAGTGTGCAAAAACCGAGCACCGACACTATTGCCGTTGATTTGCAAAACGAGCTATTTCGTGAAAACGACGGAACACTTCTTTTCCGTCCGGGCGGACACGGTGCGTTAATAGAGAACCTTAACGAGATAGTTTCGGATATTATCTTTATTAAAAATATCGACAACGTTATTCCCGACAGATTAAAAGCAAATGAAGCCCGATACAAAAAGATTTTGGGCGGGGTACTGGTTGAAATGCAGGAATTTGCGTTCAATTATCTAAGAACGTTGGAATCGGAAAATGTCTCTTCCGAAGATTTAGCCGAAATGTTATCTTTCATGGAAAATAAACTCTGTATTTCACACTCCGGAGAATTTGAATCTGACAAAGAGTTAAAATCTTATCTGAAACAAAAGCTTAATCGCCCATTCCGTGTGTGCGGTATGGTAGAAAACGTGGGCGAACCGGGCGGCGGACCGTTTATTATTGAAGATGTCAACGGAAACACCTCTTTGCAGATATTGGAAAGTTCTCAAATAGATAAAAACGACAAAAGAGCCGTTAACGCTTTCAAAGAAGGTTCGCACTTCAATCCGGTTGATTTGGTCTGCGGTGTGAAAGATTATAAAGGAAATAAATTCGATTTGACTAAATATGTGGATAAAAACACGGGGTTTATTTCACAAAAATCTAAAGACGGAAGAGAACTGAAAGCACTGGAACTACCCGGATTATGGAACGGCGCGATGAGCGATTGGAACACTATTTTCGTGGAAGTACCTATCAGCACGTTTAATCCGGTAAAAACGGTTAACGATTTACTGCGTCCGGAACACCAGTAAAATTTGGGATTTTAGATTTCGGATTTATGAATTAAAAAAACGGGATGCAGTTATTTCTGTATCCCGTTTTTTTTGTTAATCATTTTTTCATACGATGATGCGTTTTTCAAAATATGTCAGCAAAAAAGAGAGTAAATGCTTGTACCCTTACAAGTTTTAACTATCTTTGCAAATTTATTCAATAAATTTAATTTAACAAATAGAATGTATATGAAAAAATTAACCGTATTAATTGTATTTTTAATAGTATTTTGCCAATTTGGACTACAGGCACAAACTTATAAGCTAAACAAAGAAATTTACAATCATAGTGAGTATGTTAAACAACCTACCGACCCAAACAATCCTGCAGTTGCCGGTATTGCCTCATTTTTCATTCCCGGACTAGGACAGATAATCAGCGGTGAAACCGGAAGAGGATTAGGTTTTTTAGGTGCATCTGTTGGTTGTGGTATTATTACCGGTATAGGATATGCACAGTTTGTTTATAGCAATAGTATAGAATCATCTTCTTCAACTGTATCAACAGATGGAGTTCCATTGATGTTGGTAGGGATTATCGGGGGAGCAGTAGTAAATATTTGGTCAATAGTTGATGCTGTAAAGGTGGCAAAGGTAAATAATATGTATTTTCAAGACAAACATGGTAATTCGGTAAACTTGAATGTCTCTCCATACGTTGACTATGCCGATTATAGTTTATCCGGTAAAAACAGTCCTGTTGGAGGTCTTTCACTAACCCTCAGATTCTAAAGTTATTTTTATCATAATTTATATTTACAAAGGAAAAACAAAAAAGTTTTTCCTTTGTTGTTTTAGCTCCGACCATTTTTATTTCAAATTATACTACCTTACCAACTTCATTCCTACCGGAAGTATCCAACCAGAGAACAGACCGATAATAAAACATCCGATTATGTTTGCCGTAAAAGTTCCCATGAAAAACCACTTCCCTTCATCAATTTCTAAATAACTTGCGAAGTAAGATATCGCAAGACAGAGCCAATTCCTCCTACATATCCTACATATAAAATCTCTTTCCACATATTTTTCTGATATAGTCAATTATTATAAAATTATTGTTGTCCGATAAACATTTTCATTTTACCTTGAAATGATTTCGAGTAAACGATTTCAAAAATTATTTGGGAAAGAAGGCTTGAATTGAAAATAGACGTAGTCAAAATACCAACATTAGTTCGTTTTTGTCATTGTCTAAGGGCGATTATGCGATTTCTGAACGAAGCGAAAAATCTATTTTATAAACTCTTGGCTTTTAGCTGTTAGCAACGAACCCAAATCATAAACAGCTCTCTGTCATTTCGAACGAAGTGAGAAATCTATTTTTTCGGCTGTTAGCCATTAGCTGTCAGCTGTTGGCTTTTGTAGGAAATAAATGTCTTAAGCCCTGGCTCTTGTGTCTTGCGTCAAAAAAAAAACAGATACTTCATTCCGCTAAAAGCTCCATTCAGTATGACAACATAGTGATGTGCTTTACTTTTGAGACTGCTGCTTGTCCCGAAGAATTTCGGGGGGCAAGAAGAATCTGTATGTTTATTGACAATCGCAAACTGCTCCCGATTATTATCGGAATTGCATTAGGTTATGGAAATTTCGCCTGTTCAGGCGATACAATATTATTTTTTTCGGACAGCAATGTTATAAAATTGGGAATACCACCCAAACACGGTAGTACTCCCAATAGTCTTGACTCTTGTGTCTAACAAAAACTAATACCCAAATATCTCCTCTTGCGAAACTCTTTGGATAGGACCATATTTTTCAAGAGCTTTCAGATCTAAATCGGATTCTTTACCCAAAATGTAGTAGGTGTATTTTCTATCTTTTACCCACTCTTCCTGAAATGCTTTCACATCGTCAAGAGTCATAGTTAGAACTTTTTCGAACAGCTCTTTTCTGCTGTCGCTGCTTTGTCCTAAATCTTGTGCATTGATATATGCCCAAAGTATGTTTTCTTTAACAATACGATCGGTACGCAAGCGAGCGATAATACTCTCTTTTGCCAAGTTAAAGGCTTTTTCCGATGCAGGCATATCGTTAATAATAGAATGGAAAGCTTTCATTGCATCGTCCATTTTATCGTTTTGTGTAGCGATAAAAGCACGCATCATATAAGGATAATTTAACTTGGAAGGTCCGATAAGATAAGCACTCGCAGAATATGCCAAACCTCTCGCCTCTCGCATTTCCTGAAACACAATTGCATTCATGCTACCACTAAAATAATCGTTGTACATTTCACGCATCGGCTCAATAGCGGGTTGAAAACGGCGTCCATCGTTAGAAACCATTCCAAAATAGATCTGTTTGGCATCATACTCGGCTAAAAGAACTTTGCTCTCGGTAGTTTCCACTTGTTTGAAACGTGTATCAACAGGAACCGGAGTAAGTTTCTCGGGAACTCTGTGCAGTGCATTCAGGGTTTTAACTAACTCTTTTTCACTGTCTGGACCATAATACATAATACGATGCTCAAAGCTGTTTAGTTTTTTAATTCTATCAATCAGCTCTTGCGGATTCAACTCTTTCAATTCAGTTTCCGAAAGAATATTTTTTTCGGGCGAATCCGGTCCCCAGATAGCATATTGTGTCAATTTTCCGAAGTTGCTTCCTTGGCTAAGTTTCGCATCGGTACGTTTTTTCAGAATATCGGCAGTTAAATTGGCATACGCACTCTCATTTACTTGAGGGTCTGCCAACAATTCTTCGAAAAGAGTCAAGGCTTTGTACATATTCTCAGCCAATCCGTTGAGTACAACGTAAACGCGCTCTTTTCCCGGAAATACACTGAAAGAGCAAGCTAAATTGTAAAACTCTCTCTTTATCTGTTCAGGCGATTTTTCAGATGTTCCCAAATATTCCATGTAATCGAATGCAGTGCTCAACATTTTGTCGTGATTGTTACCCATATCGAAGACATAAATCAGACTGAAAACACCATTAGTAACGTTCTGTTTGTAAAGTACGGGAATATTCGACTTAACGTTTAATTTACTCATATCTTTTTCAAAATCGATAAACAGAGGCTCAATTGTCTTAACTTCAGAGTTCTGTATTTCAACAAGAAAATCACTTGCAGCATCACGATTGGTTGCAATAGGCGTGATTTGCGGTTTTTCAATTTTCAGTTCTGTTGGGTCTTTGCCTTCGCGTTTGTAAATAACGACATAATTATCACCGAAGTTTTTGTTTGCAAAGTCAATAATATCTTGTTTGGTTATTTTTGCAATTCTATCGATGCGCATAACCTCGTCAGCCCAATTTGTATTGTTTATAAATGAGTTTACATACCAGTTGGCACGTCCGCTATTGTTTTCTATACGATACATTTGAGTCAATTTCATATTATTGATTGTAGCGGTAAGAAGTTCGTCCGAAAATTCTCCTTTTTTCAGTTTATCGATTTCACCCAAGAGCAAATCGCGTACCTCTTCCAAAGGTTGTCCACCTTTGGGGCTTCCACCCATGACAAACGTGCAATAATCAGCCATGCTGCTTGCATAGGAATATGCCGAAAGAACTTTTTGTTGTTGCAGCAAGTTCAAATCGATTAATCCCGCCTGTCCGTTATTCATAATCATAGAAATCATATCAAGCAAATCCTTATCGGGAGAGTTCCATCCGTTAAAACGCCATCCTATAGTTGTGGTTGCAGCTTCCAATCCCAATACTTCAGTAACTATTGGCTTAGTAATTGGTGTAGCCTCCGATGTTTTAAGTTTTGGCAAATTATTATTTGGTTTCAATACACCGAAATATTTGTCAATGATTCTAATCATTTCATCGGCATCGAAATCTCCTGCTAAACAGATTGCCATATTGTTAGGCACATAATAGGTTTTGTAGTACTTTTTAATATTGGTAATCGACGGATTTTTCAAGTGTTCCTGCGTTCCTAACACAGTTTGTTGTCCGTATGGGTGATGCGGATAAAGCGATGCCAACAATCTTTCATATACTTTGCGACTATCGCGGGTAAGCGACATGTTCTTCTCTTCGTAAACGGTTTCAAGCTCGGTATGAAAACCACGAATAACACTGTTTTCGAAGCGGTCGGACTGAATTTTTGCCCAATTTTCGATTTGATTCGACGGGATATCCTCAACATAAACCGTCATATCGAATCCTGTGTAAGCGTTTGTTCCCTTTGCTCCTATTGCTGACATCAATTTGTCGTATTCGTTGGGAATTGCCAATTTTGATGCTTCATACGAAATACTGTCTATCTGCCTGTAAATAGCTGCTCGTTTTGCTTCGTCTCGGGTATTACGATAAACTTCAAACAGACGTTCTATTTCGTCAAGCATCGGTTTCTCTTTCCGGTAATTTTGTGTTCCATACTTTTCCGTTCCCTTAAACATCAGATGCTCAAAATAGTGAGCCAAACCTGTAGTTTCGGCAGGGTCATTTTTTCCACCCACTCTAACTGCGATATATGTTTGAATACGCGGAGTCTCTTTATTAACACTCATGTACACCTTTAGCCCGTTATCTAAAGTATAGATACGAGTTTTCATCGGGTCATTCGGAAATGTTTGGTAATCATAATTGCTCTTTTGGGCATAAGCACTAAATGCCAAAGCAATCGTAAAAAATAAAATTGATAATCGAATTGGATTTTTCATCAGCTTTTAATTTTTAATAATGAAATGTTTATAGAATAATTATTTGTAGTGTTTTGTTTTTAATGATTATACGTAATCATTCCTAAATGATGTTCTCGTATTGCTGACCGGGGGCTGTCTCAAAAGCCCAACATTCGTTCGTTTTTGTCATTGCCTAAGGGCGATTCTGCGAATTCTGAACGAAGAGAAGAATCTTATCTTTGTCCGAAGTCAGATGTCAGAAGACCGAAGTTGAAAGTTGCGTATTTGATAGCAGCTTGTCATTTCGAACACAGTGAGAAATCTATTCTTTGGGCTGTTAGCCGTTTGCTGTCAGTTGTTAGCAACAAACCCAAATCATAAACAACT